>NZ_JBFJYW010000082.1:0-13092 GCF_041622395.1 Pontiella sp.
GTAAACGCATGGAATTGAATTTACCCAAAGATTGAATCCGAGACAACTTTGGATTTACTCTGAACCCATGAATACTCAAATCGATCAGACCGTTCTCGACGCCGCCGTTGCGGCCCTCAAACAAACCTGGCCCGACGCCACGCCCAAGTGCGGCCTCATCCTCGGCTCCGGCTGGGGCAACGCGATCGAAGATCTCGCCGGGCCGGAAATCCCCTATTCCGCCCTTCCGGGCTTTGGCGCGACGGGCGTGATGGGCCACGCGGGCAAGTTGCGGCTGGCCGAGATCGACGGCATGCAGACGCTGATCTTCCAAGGGCGCCGCCACTGGTACGAGGGCGAAGGCTGGACGCCGGTCATCCTGCCGGTCTACCTCGCCCATACCATGGGGGCCGGGACCCTCCTGCTCACCAACGCCTCCGGCGGCATCCGCGCCGACCTGCCGCCGGGCTCGCTGATGGTGATCGAAGACCATATCAACATGCTCGGCTCCAATCCGCTCATCGGCCCGCACAACCCCAAGCTGGGCACCCGCTTCCCCGACCAGAGCGCGGTCTACAACGAGACCCTGCGCCATAAACTGATCCGCGCCGGGGCCGATGCCTGCGGCGTCTACATCGCCACCTCGGGCCCGACGTTCGAGACCCCCGCCGAGATCAAGCAATACCAGGCCATGGGCGCCGATGCCGTCGGCATGTCGACCGTACCCGAAGCCATCGTGGCCAACGCGCTCGGCCTGCAGGTGGCCGGACTCTCCTGCGTCTGCAACTGGGCCGCCGGCATCAGCCCCGTTCCGCTCACCCACGAAGACGTCAACCGCACCGCCGCCAAGACCATGCCCCGCATGAAAAAAACCATCGTCAACTTCCTGAAAGATATCGCCCTCGGAAATTAGGGCAGAAAAATGGACGGCAGAAAAATGGACGGGAAATAAGTGCCTATCGAGATCAATTCAGAGATTAAAGAACTCTCCCAATCTGAGTTTTCCGAAGTATCATACAGGGTAATGGCTGAAATTTTCAGACAGCGACGCGAGTTAGGGCGCCTGTTCAGCGAAAACGTCTACAGGCAGGCTCTTAAAGCAACACTGAACAACATTGAGACCGAAGTGGAAATCAAGGTCTCGCTCCATGGCTTTTGCAAATCATACTTCATCGATATTGTGGCCTCATCAGGCGCCCTATTTGAACTTAAAGCCGTTGAATCACTCCACCAGCGGCATAGAAAACAGCTGCTGCACTATCTTTTTCTCACCGGACTGAAACACGGCAAACTCGTAAACGTCCGTCCTGAAATAGTGGAGCATGAATTCATCAACACCTCGCTAACGAATGCAGCAAGGCGAGCCTTCTCCATTCAGGATTCAGAATGGACCGCATCACAAGGATTTGGTCCTCCAGAAAAAGCGCTAATGATCGAAATCGTAGCAGACTGGGGAATCGGACTCGAACGCACGCTCTACGAGGAAGCCCTTTTCCATTTTCTAGGCATCGGAGAAAACAGTACTTCCAATGTCGATGTAATCCTCGATGGTCAAATCATAACGTCTCAACCAACAGCCCTTTGCTCCCCCGGCACCGCTCTCAAGATCACGGCCTTTGAAGATAATACAGCCGTCTATGAAAGTGCCCTCACCCAGTTCCTTTCAAAAACGTCACTCGGTACGATCCAATAGATTAACATCTCGCGGAAATAAATCACGTTTAAAACATTCCATTAAAACCCTATATTTCTGCCGTTTATTTTTCTGCCCCAAAGAAAAGGAATCCCCATGAATCCAGAAGAGTTGATTAAAACCGCGTTTCAAGCATTGATCCACGCGCATGCGCCGTATTCCGCCTACAAAGTCGGGGCGGCGTTGCTGTGCGACGACGGGACGGTCTTTACCGGCTGCAACGTGGAAAACGCCTCGTACGGGCTGACCAACTGCGCGGAGCGCACGGCGATCTTCGCCGCCGTTGCCGCCGGCCGGCGGGCGTTCAAGGCCATTGCGATCGCGGCCTCGAAGGAACCCGTTCCCTACCCGTGCGGCGCATGCCGCCAGGTGATGGCGGAATTCTGCGGTCCCGACTTTCCGGTCTACATCGCCAAGGGCGACGGATTCGAAACCGCCACCCTCGGCGAACTACTGCCCCACGGCTTCGATTTCGAGGTGTCCGATGGCTAAAACCCTCTATCTCGTCCGGCACGCAAAATCCGATTGGGAAACCGGACAAGCCGACTTCGACCGCCCGCTCAACAAGCGCGGGCGGCGCGACGCGCCCGACATGGGCCGCCGGTTGAAGCAACGCGGCGCCTTGCCCGCGCTCCTCGTATGCAGTCCGGCCCGGCGGGCCATCGAAACGTGCGAACTGCTGGACCTCGGCACCGAGACCGTCTTCAACGAAACGATCTACGAGGCCTCCGCCGGCGAGTTGCTCGACCTCGTCCAACAGCTCGACGACCGCGTGGAATCGGCGATGCTGATTGGCCACAACCCCGCCATGACGTGGCTGGCGGGCCTGCTTTCCGGCGAACGGATCGAGGGAATGCCCACCTGTGCCGTCGCGGCCATCGAGATCGAGACCGCCCGTTGGCGAGCCGCCGGGGCCTGCCCGGCCCGGCTGCTCTGGCGGGATTATCCAAGGAAAGCCGAATAAACGGGGCATTTCAAAGGCACGTTTTTTCACGAGTTAAGGGTTGCGCGGGGCTTGGGGGATGTGTAGGTTCCTCGCCTGATTTTTACACCAAAAGCAATTGGAAGAGGTTTGTCATGAGAATTAGAAGAGCAATGCGCAAAAAACCGCTGCGTCGTCCCGTCAAGAAGCCGCGTTTGAAGCGCCAACGCATCACGCAGCAGAAGAAACGGCTGGCAGGAGCAGGCTACTCGGAAGAGCAGCTGAAGCATCTGAACACCAAGCAGATTCGCGCTGCGATCCGCGAAACCGGCGCCTAGGAACCGGTTTCCCGTTTCTTGGAAAAACGCTCCTACCGGGGCGTTTTTTCTGTGTCTGGAGGGGCGCTCGGTCGCCGGGCCCCAAGTCGACAGGTCGGCCGGTCGCCGGTTCTGCGGGCACTCGCCCGTTGAGCGGAGGATTTTCCGGCAGGAGAAAGAAATGAAAAACATTGTTCTGGTTGGTTTCATGGGTAGCGGCAAGACGACCGTCGGCAAGCTGATTGCCGAAAAGACGGGCATGCCCCTGCTCGACATGGACGCGCTGATCGAAGAACGCGCCGGGAAAGCCATTACCGAAATCTTCGCCGACGAAGGCGAAGCCCACTTCCGGCAACTCGAGCGCGAGATGGTGCAGGAGCTGTCCCAACTGGAGGGGCAGATCATTTCCACCGGCGGCGGCATTGTGCTCAACCCCGACAATATCGCCGATTTCGAGCGGACCGGACTGGTCGTATGCCTGCTGGCCGATGCCCAAACCGTGCTGGAGCGCGTCAAGCACGATACCTCGCGGCCCCTGCTCGCGGGGGACAAGGAAAAACAGATCCTCGAGATCCTCGCCGTACGCAAACCGCTCTACGAATCCATCGCTCACCGCATCGACACCAGCGGGCGCCCTTCGCCCGAGCCCACGGCCATGGAAATTATCGAGCTGTACCACGCAATCAAACCTTGAAATCATTGTGCAAATATCCACAATGCGTCGCCTGTCTATCGAACATCCGGGGAAAGCAATATGACTGAAGAAAAAAAAGACCATGACGATTTCCTGAGCAACCACGAAGCATTGCTCAACAACCTTGCGAAAAAGAAAGAGGCCGAACAGCCGGCCGAAGAATCCGAGGCGGATGCGGTTGAATCCCCTGCGGAAACTCCCGCTGCCGAAAAGCCGGTTGAAGAACCTGCCCCGGTCGCCGAAGAGGTCCCCGAGAAGCCGGAACCCGTCGCCGAGGAGCCGGAAGTGGTCGTCAACGACCCCATTGACGACCTCCCCGAAGTCGTCGTGGCCAAACCCGCAAAGCTTCCGCCGAAAAAGAAAAAACCCGCCACCCCGGCCGAAGCCAAGAAACAGAAGCACGAAACGCTTGAAAACGCGGAAGTGAAGGAAGTGCTCAGCTTCTTCATGAAATACATCAAACCCGTCGCGATAGCCGTGGCGGTGGTGTGCGCCGTTTTCCTCACGACCAACTACCTCAAGCACAGCCGGCAGAAAAAGGAAGTTGCGGCCGATTCCGCGCTGCAGACCGCCACCACGATTGCCGAATACCAAGCGATTCTGGACCAATACGGCAGCACGCCGACCGCCCCGCTGGCCCTGATGGGTCTGGCTCAGGCCACCTTCAATGCCGGCCAGATCGACGAAGCCGAAAAGCTTTATGGCGATTTCACGGCCAAGTTCCCGAAACACGAATTGGCGGTTCAGGCGGCATACAACCAGATCACCTGCAAAGAGGCCAAAGGCGAACTGGGCGAAGCCTCCATTCTTTACGGCGACTTCAAGGCGAAGCATGAAAAATCGCACCTCGCCCCGGCCGCCCTGCTGGGGAAAGCCCGGTGTTTCGAGGCGCTCGACAACTATTCCGAAGCCAAGGTGGTCTATGAAGACATCATCACCTTCTACCCCGAAAGCGGCTGGGCGCAGATTGCCGAACGCCAGCTGGCCGTTGCGATGAGCAAATTGAAATAGCCCACACGCAATCGCTTCGCAAACGCCCCGTTAACAGCGGGGCGTTTTTTTGTGCCGGGATCCTTTTATCTCCGGGCCAGCGCGGCGACATCGTTTCCGCTGGGCTGCTGGAAGACGCGCAGGCCGAACTCGGGGATGGAAGCCAGGATGTGGTCGAAGATGTCGGCCTGGATGGCTTCGTAGTTGACCCAGTTCTTGTCGGCGCTGAAGACGTAGATTTCGATCGGCAATCCCTGCGGCGTCGGTTGCAGATGGCGGACGAGGAAGGTCATGCCCTTGTGGATCTTGGGGTTGTCGCGCAGATAGTTGACCAAATAGGCGCGGAAGATGCCGAGGTTGGTCTGGCGGCGGCCGTTGACCACCGTGGCGGAGAGATCCATGTTTCGCTGGGCGTTCTCCGCATCGATGGCCTGTTGCGTCTTTTCCACATAATCCTTGAGCAGATCCATTTTGCGGAACTTTTGCAGCATGGCTTCGTCGGCAAAATGGACGGTGTTCATGTCGATGCAGATCGAGCGTTTGATGCGGCGGCCGCCGGACTCGCTCATGCCGCGCCAGTTCTTGAACGAATCGGAAATGAGCGCATAGGTCGGGATGGTGGAAATCGTCTTGTCCCAGTTGCGGACCTTGACCGTGTTGACGGTAACTTCGATCACGTCGCCGTCGGCGCCGTATTTGGGCATCTCGATCCAGTCGCCCTCGCGGACCATGTCGTTGGCGCCGAGCTGGATTCCGGCCACGAAGCCGAGGATCGTATCCTTGAAGACCAGCATGGTGACGGCGGTCAAACCGCCCAACAGGCTGAAGAGCCCCCACGGCTCCTTGTCGAGCAACACGGAAATAATGAAGATCGAGGCCAGCAGATAGAGCACGATCAACAGCGCCTGGAACAAGGGGCGAATAGGCTTGCGGGAGGCCTCCTTGTCGGCGTGGTAGACCACCGAAACCGCATTGAGGAACGCCTCGACCGTACGGGCGCCGATTAAAATAATGACCGCGAACACCATCCGCTTCACGATGACCAGCTGTCCGGGGCCCAACCGCTCGATGCACAGCAACACGATCGTAAGCGGGATCAACCGCAACGCGCGGTGGAACATGCGCGAATCCATCAGCGCATCGTCCCACTTGTTGGAGGTCTTCAGCGTGACCCGGTGGATCAGCTTGAGCAAATAGGTTTTCAGCACCCAATAAACAATGGAGGCCCCGGCGGCAACCAGCCCCACAAACCCCACAACGGCAAGTTCATCGACCGACTTGGTCGGTACGCCTACGGACAGCAACACTTCCTGGATCCAGCTTAGCAACATAGATAATTCCTCGGTAAATGGGGGCACTTTAGCGTTTCATGTCCGAAATTGCATCGGCAAATCGTTGATTGATTGGAATCCAACCCGCATTATTTTTTGTTTTTGGAAAAACCGGAACCGAACCACATGAAAAGAATCATCGCACTACTGACCTTGCTCGCCCTCTGCGGCTGGGCCGAAGAAAAGAAACCGCACCCCTCGTTCGTCGTCACCTACAAGGAGACGCCGCAAGGCGAGTTGCGCCTGCATATCTTCAACCCGCCCAAACACGACGCCAAGCAGAAGCGCCCCGCCATCGTCTTTTTCTTCGGGGGCGGATGGAACAGCGGAACCCCCTCCCAGTTCTATGGCCAATCGCAGCACCTCGCCGACCGCGGTATGGTGGCGATCTGCGCCGAATACCGAACCAAGAAAACGCACCACACCGATCCGCGCGCCTGCGTGATGGATGCCAAGTCGGCCATGCGCTGGGTGCGCTCCAACGCCGGCAAGCTGGGCATCGACCCCGACCGCGTTGCGGCGGGCGGCGGCTCGGCGGGCGGGCATCTCGCGGCGGCCACCGCCACCCTGCAGGCGTTCAACGAACCCGATGAAGACACGAAAACAAGCTGCGTGCCCAACGCCCTCGCCCTCTTCAACCCCGTCTTCGACAATTCCGAAAAGGGCTATGGCCACGACCGCGTAAAGAAATACTGGGAGGAGTTCTCGCCCAGACACAACCTCAAGAAGGGCACCCCGCCAACCATCGTCTTCCTCGGCACCAAGGACGACCTGATCCCCGTCGCAACCGCCCAGGACTACCAGAAAACCATGGCAGCCAATGGCGACCGCTGCGACCTGCACCTCTACAAGGACCAAACCCACGGCTTTTTCAACAAGGGCAAAATGTTTGAGGAAACCCTCAACGAAACGGACCAATTCTTCGTTTCGCTCGGCTGGATCCCGCCGCTGAAAAAATAGCCGGCCTTCGGCCGCCGAGCGCCCCCGGTCGCCGGTTCGGGGGCCGTGCGGGAAGCAGGTGCATATAGTTTTTGAATTTGCTCTCCCCGACCCCGGTTCTCCATGATAGAAACAGTGCTTTTTAAAGGAGAACCTCTATGAACCTCGACCCGACCAAAATGGCGGATTGGCAGATTGCGGAAGCTGCGGAAAAGAACATCAAGCCCATCGCCGAGATCGGCGCAAAGCTCGGCCTGCAGGACGGCGAGTTGGTCCCGATGGGCCGCAACGTGGCAAAGATCGACTACACCAAGACCTGGAACCGCGTGAAGGACCTGAAGCCGGGCAAATACGTGGACGTGACGGCCATCACCCCCACCCCCCTTGGCGAAGGCAAAACCACCACGACCATGGGACTGGTCGAAGGGCTTGGCCGGATCGGCAAAAAGCCGGTCGGCGCCATCCGCCAGCCCAGCGGTGGCCCGACCTTCAACATCAAAGGCTCCGCCGCCGGCGGCGGACTGGCGCAGTGCATTCCGCTGGCCCCCTTCTCGCTGGGACTCACCGGCGACATCGACGCCATCACCAACGCGCACAACCTCTGCATGGTGGCCTTGACCGCCCGCATGCAGCACGAGCGCAACTACGACGACGCGCGCCTGGCCACCATCGGCCTCCGGCGCCTCGACATCGATCCCGACCGCGTGCAGATGAAATGGGCCATGGATTTCTGCGCCCAGGCCCTGCGCAACATCACCATCGGCAAGGGCGGCAAGATGGACGGCTACGAAATGGAATCCGGCTTCCAGATCACCGTTTCGAGCGAAATCATGGCCATCCTCGCCGTGGCCAACAGCCTGAAGGACCTGCGCGAACGCATCGGCAAGATGGTCGTGGCCTACAGCCGCTCCGGCGCGGAAGTCACCACCGCCGACCTCGAGGTGGACGGCGCCATGACCGCCATCATGCTCGAAGCCATCAACCCCAACCTCGTGCAGACGATCGAAGGCAACCCCGGTCTCGTCCACGCGGGCCCCTTCGCCAACATCGCCATCGGGCAAAACTCCGTCATCGCCGACATGCTCGGCGTCCGCATGGGCGACTACCTCATTACCGAAAGCGGCTTTGCGGCCGACATCGGCTACGAAAAGTTCTGGAACCTCAAGTGCCGCTATTCCGGGCTCAAGCCCGATGCCGTCGTGATCGTCGCCACGGTCCGCGCGCTCAAGATGCACGGCGGCGGCCCCGAGGTTAAACCGGGCAAGCCGCTCGACAAGGCCTACACGGAAGAGGAGCTGACGCTGCTTGAAAACGGGTGCGAAAACCTGATCGCCCATATCGACATCGTCCGCAAGAGCGGCGCCACCCCCGTGGTGTGCATCAACGGCTTCTATACCGACACGCAGGCCGAGCACGACCTCGTCCGGCGCATCGCCGGGGAACACGGCGCGCGCTGCGCCGTTTCCGAGCATTGGCTCAAGGGCGGCGCGGGCGCAATCGAACTGGCCGAAGCCGTCGTGGCCGCCTGCGAAGAGGAACACCACTTTGCCCCGCTCTACGACCTCGACCTGCCGCTGAAGGACCGCGTCGAAAAAATCGCGACCGAAATCTACGGAGCCGACGGCGTCGAATGGTCGGAGGAAGCCGAGAAGAAAATCAGCCGCTTCCAGCGCGACCCCGCCGTTGCGAAGATGGGCATGTGCATGGTGAAGACCCACCTGAGCCTCTCGCACGACCCCGACCTGAAGGGCCGCCCGACGGGCTGGACCCTGCCGATCCGCGACGTGCTCATCTACAAGGGAGCGGGCTTCGTGGTTCCGGTCGCGGGCGACATCAAGCTGTTGCCGGGCACCGGATCGAACCCCGGCTACCGCCAGATCGACGTGGACACCGAAACCGGGAAAGTGACCGGATTGTTCTAGGAACGCATCCGGTTCATGCGGAATACGCCAACGCGTCAGCGTTCGACCGCGTATTGCCGCAGCGTTTCCAGCTCCACGAATTCGAGCACCGACGCATGCGTGGCCTCCAGTTTAATCTGCGGGGCCACGCCTTTTTGATAGGCCTGGATCCACCGCGAAAGGCAGAGGCACCAGGAGTCGCCCGCCACCAGCCCCGGAAATCCGTGCTCGGGAAGGGGCGTGGAAAGATCGTTGCCGTGTTCCGCCGAAAAGGCGAGGAACGCGTCGGTCATCAGGGCGCAAACCGTATGCATGCCTGCGTCGTCCGCACGGGTGTCGCATTTCCCGTTGCGGAAAAACCCGGTCACCGGATCCATGCTGCACGCAATCAACTCTCCGCCTAGAACATTCTTAGCCATCGGTCGCCAACTCCGGCTCTTCGCCATAGATCTTGATCAGGTCATACTGCGTGGTGCGTTGCGCCGGAACATAGCCCGCCTCGCGGATCATGTTGACCACCTGCGCCTCGTCGACGCCGTAGGAGAGCCCGGTGGCGCTGACCACCTCTTCGGTCATCAGCACGCCGCCATAGTCGTCCGCCCCGAATTGAAGCGCCAGCTGCGCCACGTCCGGCCCCTCGGTCACCCACCCCGCCTGAAGGTGCGGCACGTTGTCGAGGATCAACCGCGCCATGGCGATCATCCGCAGATAGTCGACGCCGTTCTGGATGCGCGGGCATTCGAGGTCGGTCTTGTTCGGCGAAAAGCTCCAGGGAATGAAGGCCGTGAATCCCCCCGTGCGGTCCTGGAGTTCGCGGACCTTCATGAGGTGCTCAACGCGCTGGGCCGCGGTTTCGCCAAAGCCGTAGACCATCGTGGCGGTGGTTTTCATGCCGAGCCCGTGGGCCTCCTCCATCAGGTCGAGCCAGGCCTTCGACCGCGTCTTTTTTGGGCTGATCTCCCGCCGGACATCGTCCACCAGGATTTCCGCCCCGCCGCCGGGCAGCGACTGCAAACCGGCATCCTTTAGCCGTTGGAGGCATTCCTTGATGGAAATGTTTTCCTCCTGCGCCAGGAACTCGATCTCGGTCGGCGACATGGAGTGGATCCAGATATCGACGTTGTCGCGGATGCCGCTCAGGCAGGCCTCGTAGTAGTCGAGCTTCAGATCGGGGTTGAGTCCGCCCTGGATCAAAATCTGGGTTGCGCCCTTCGCGGCCGCGTTCTTCACCTTTTCGACCACCTGTTCCGGCGTCAGCGTGTAGGCGCGCTTGCTCTCCGGCTTGGCATAGAACGCGCAGAACTTGCAGTCGGTCACGCAGACGTTGGTCGTGTTGAGGTTTTTGTCGAACACATAGGTCGCGGTATCGCCGGGCACCGCCTGATGCCGCTTGAGGTTGGCCACGCGCCCCAGCTGCTGGAACGGCGCGTTTTCAAGCAGCTCAACCGCCTCATCGAACCCGAGACGGTTCCCCTGCTCGACGTTGTCCAGAATGGTCTTCCATTTCGGCGTGGTGCTAGCCACTCGATACGCGGAAGGCTCGTCCGCAGCGGTTCCGTCGGTCTTCAGGCCTCCGGCATCCAGGATCACGTTTTCATACGCCGAATTGGTCAAAACCGGTTGGTGCCCGTGGTTCACGAGAAACGCTTCCATCTCCTCGGCCGAGAAAAACTTTTGGCTCTGGGGTGCGCCGCCCGCCTTGGCGATGCGTTCGTCGAGGCTCGTGCCGCCGATGTCGTCCACGCCGCTATGCGTCAGGACGCCGAGCAGCTTGCGGTCCATGTAGTTGACCAGCATGCGCACGTGCGGGAAGTTGTCGCAATAGATGCGCGACAGCGCAGCAACGCGCACTTGACGGTCGCCCGTCGGCGTATATTTAACGCCCAGCGCCTTGCCGTTGGCTTGGAACGGCAACGGAATGACCGCCCGGCATCCGCCGGTTTCATCCTGCAACGCCCGCAACCGCGAGAGATGGTCGACGATATGCTCATCCTGCTCGATATGGCCGAAGAGCATCGTGGCATTGGTTGGAATCCCCAGCGCATGCGCCGTCCGGTGCACATCGAGCCACTGCTGCGCCAAAATCTTGGTGGTGGCGATCTTCTTGCGGACGTCCGGATGGAAGATTTCCGCGCCGCCGCCGGAGATCGAGCCGAACCCACAGGCCTTCAGCCGCTCGAGGCATTCGCGAACCGAGATCCCCGCGTTGCCGGCAATCCAGTGGATCTCCACCGCGGTCATTCCCTGCAGCAGCACGCCCGGCAGCATTTCGCGCGCGAGCGAAAAGAGATCCTCGTAGTATTTCAGGTCGAGCTCCGGAATCATGCCGCCGACGATGTGCAGATCGGTCAGGTTCCAGTTTTGCGCCCGCTCCAGGTTCTTGCGCGCATCCTCCAAGGAGGTGATATAGGCATCCGCCGCGCCCTCGGGCCGCCAGAACGAGCAGAGCTTGCACTTCACCACGCAAAGGTTGGTCGGATTGAGGTTGTGGCTATGCACATAGTAGGTCTTGTTGCCGTGGCGCGCCTGCCGCAACGCGTCGGCGCGGGCCATCAGCTCCGCCGTCGGCATGTTCTTCAGCATATCCAGCGCGTCGGCGTCGCTGATTCTCGGTTGTCTGTATTCGCTCATAAAATCCTGTCCCGAATTGAATTGGCACCAATTTGGTATAAATTTGTGCCGATGGCCACATCAAAGTTTTCGAACCTTGGCTCGAAGCATGGTCCCATCATCCAAAAAGGTGCCCCGGAGTCAACATTCCGGCACGCAAAGTGTCCATAGCGAAAGGAGGCCCGTCATGAATATGGAAACGATACGCGCGTTCTTCGGCTGGATGGTTGCCATCCATCTGGTTTTGTATGTCTGGAGCGCGGTGATGTGCATCGTTGCGCGGAACTACATCCAGCACAAGCACGGCAAGTGGTTTGGCCTGACCCCGGAGGCGATCAACGCCTTTCTCTACGGCTATCTGGGGCTCTACAAGGTGCTCTTCCTGGTTTTGGTTTTTGTGCCCTGGCTCGCCCTGCTGCTTCTGGGCTAACGCCCAAGGGGCGGAAATATTCCGGAGGAACTTGCTCCCGACCGGCGCGTTGAATAGATTCCCGGCCATGCAAACGATACTGATCACCAACGCCAAACTCGTAAACGAAGGTTCCACGCAGGCCGCCGACGTGCTCATCAAGAACGGGCGGATCGAAAACATTGCGCCGTCGCTTTCGGCCGAAGGCGCGGACCAAGTGATCGATGCGCAGGGCAAGGCGCTGTTGCCGGGCATGATCGACTGCCACGTCCATTGCCGCGAGCCGGGCCTGGAACAAAAGGCCGACCTCCACTCCGAAACCCGCGCGGCCGTCGCCGGCGGCGTCACCTCGATCATGGAGATGCCCAACACCAAGCCCGCCGCCGTCACCAACGCGGTCCTCGAAGACAAGTTTGCGCTCGCGGCCACCAAGTGCGTCGCCAACTATTCCTTCCATCTCGGCGCCTCCAACAGCAACCTCGACGAACTGCTGGCGATGGATCCGAAAACGGTTTGCGGCGTGAAACTGTTCATGGGCGCATCCACGGGCAATTTGCTGGTCGACCGCACCGAACAGCTGGAAAACATTTTCGGCCAGGTCCAGGTGCCGATCTCGCTGCACTGCGAAGACACCAACACCATCCGCGCAAACGAAAAGGCCGCGCGCGAAAAATACGGCGAAGCCATTCCCTTTTCCGAGCACTGGAAAATCCGTTCCGAGCAGGCCTGCTACCAATCCACCGCGCTGGCCGTTGAACTGGCCACCAAGTACGGCTCCCAGATCCACGTCCTGCACCTGACCACCGCCAAGGAACTCGGGCTGTTCAAGGCCGGCTCCGTCGATACGAAAAAAATCACCGCCGAGGCCTGCCCGCACCACCTCTGGTTTTCCGCCGAGGACTACGAAACCCTGGGAGCGCTGATCAAATGCAACCCCGCGATCAAAACCGCGTCCGACCGGGCCGCGCTGCGGCAGGCGCTGCTCGACGACGTGGTGGACACCGTCGGCACCGACCACGCGCCGCACCTTTGGGAAGAAAAGCAGCACCCCTACGGCTCGGCCCCCTCCGGCCTGCCCGTCATCCAGAGTGCCATCGTCTCGCTGCTCGAATACCTTCCGCTTGAAACCGTCGCCGAAAAAACGGCGCACAATCCGGCGCGCATCTTCAAGACGCTCGACCGCGGCTTTATCCGCGAAGGCTATTGGGCCGACCTGGTTCTCGTCGACACGGAAACTCCGCACACCGTTTCCAAGGAAAACATCGAATACAAGTGCGGCTGGTCGCCCTTCGAAGGCGTCACCTTCA
>NZ_JBFJYW010000083.1:0-12939 GCF_041622395.1 Pontiella sp.
CTTCTACTATCTCTACGCGAAGGAGTCCGGCCATTCGCCCAAGCTGGTTCTGCAGCTCAAGGAAGAGCCCAAAAAGCAGGAATGACCCGGCTGGCCCGCCATCACTTTTTGGGGCGGGAACGGGCCACGAGTTTGATGTAGATCGGCGCCCCTTCGAGGCCGAAGGCCTCGCGGAACTGGTTTTGCAGATATTTCAGCCAGTTCGATCGCGCATACGTCGGATCGTTCACGAAAATCTTGAAGTAGATCGGATTCGTGCCGGACTGCGTGGCATAGAAGACCTTCAACCGCTTGCCCTTGGCGATCGGCGGAGGATATTTCTCGACCGCCTGTTCGATGACCCGGTTCAGCACTCCCGTCGTGATTTCAACGCGGGTCTGCGCCGCAACGTAGTCGATGGCCTCGACGCTGCGCTTGATGTTGTAGCCGTCCTTGGCCGACACGAACAGAACCGGGGCGAAACCCAAGAACGGCAGCGCCTCGCGCAGCGCCGGAAGGTATTTGGTCTGCGTGACGTCCTCATCCGCATCCTTGGCCAGATCCCACTTGTTGCAAAGCAGGATGCAACCCTTCTGGGCTTCGATGATTTTGGCGGCCACCTTCTTGTCGCGGGTGGTGGGGCCCGTTTCGGCGTCGAGCACCATCACCACCACGTCGGCGCTTTCGATCGCCTTGTCGGTGCGCAGGTTGCTGAACCAGTCGACCGCGCCCTTGGAGCGCGTATCCTTCTGCACCCCGGCGGTGTCGATCAGCCGGTAGTGGCGCGCGGTTGCGCCTTTGCCGATGGTGAAGGGGATCTCGATGCTGTCGCGCGTCGTGCCCGGCACATCGGAGACAATCACGCGCTCATCCTTGAGCAGGCGGTTGATGTAGGAGGATTTCCCGGCGTTCGGGCGGCCGACCACGGCGACGCGCAGCGGCTCCTTCTCGGTCGGGTTCTCCTCGACCGGCAGCATGGGAATCAGCGTTTCCATCATCGCGGACACGCCGCGGTTGTGGACCGCGGAAACCGGGAAGACCGGGAAGCCGAGCGGATCGAAATCGTAGGTGCCTTCGTCGCGTTCCGGGTTGTCGGCCTTGTTGGCCGCCAGAATCACGTTGAGCCCGCTTTCATGCAGCAGCCGGGCCACTTCCTGGTCGAGCGGGGTCAGCCCGGCCGAAATATCGGTGACGAAAATGATGAGCGAAGCATCGGCAATGGCGATTTTGGCTTGCACCTCGGTTCCGGCCACGATCTGGTCTTCCGAAACCTGCTTGTCGAAATGGCCCAGTCCGCCCGTATCGATCAGCTCGAAACGTTCGCCTTCCCAGTTGGCTTCGCACGCCACGCGGTCGCGCGTCACGCCGACCTCCTCGTGCACGATCGATACGCGGCGGCCCACCAAGCGGTTGAACAGCGCCGACTTGCCAACGTTCGGGCGACCGACAATCGCCACAACTCTTTTACTCTTCGTCTCTTCCATAGTGCGGAGGGTGATACACGAATCCCTCAAGCGGCACAACGGGAAAGGGGGAAAAGATTCCGGTTGGGATTGGAGGAGGGCGGCTACTCCACGTGCCGGACGTTCACGCGGTAGTAGCGCGCGGCGTTGGTTGCCGATTCGTAGTCCGCCACATGGATCGCCCCGTCGGCCCCCAGAATGCCCGATGCCATGGGACGCCAGAAATTGGAGGCCAGGTTATCGCAATATTCGATTTCATACTGCCGCCCGGCATAGCCGAAAAAGGCGGGCAATGCCCCCGCCGCGCGGTCGAGTTTCCAGCAGCTGGCGGAATTGGTCGGCGCGGTTCCGCAGATATATTCTTCGAGGTTGCTGTAGCCGTCGCCGTCCGGATCGAGCGCCTCGTCGTTGGCATAGATGTCGAGTCCGTGCGCCAGTTCCCAATCCTGCGGCAGGGCATCGGCATCCTCGACCGCCAGAATAAAAGCCGGCGCCAAGCGCTGCGCCGCGCCGTTCGTGTCCGAAAGCTCCGCCGCCAGCGTGTGCAATCCGGCCGGCAGGTTCGTCAGCACCGTGTAATGCAACGGCTGCCCCTCCAGCTCGGGGTGGACCACTTCCTGCGTGCTGATCGAATCGATCCAGATGCCGCCATCCGGATAAAAGCTGCCAACGACATATTCATACCGGATATAAATGGGTTGGCCCGCGTAGGCCGACAGGTCGATGGACACGGTGGACCAATCGACGGAACCGGTGGCCGACCAGATTTCTGAAAAGGTTGTCCCATCGCCCGAGACCGAAATACGGAACGGATCCGCATACAAGTTGTATTGGGTATGCAGCAGCAATCGGGTGGATGCGGTCGGCGTAATGGTTTCCGTGGCGGTGACATGCTCGGTGCCGCCATACCCATCCGGCGTAATTCCAAAGCAGGAGCCCACTCCGGCAACGTTTGTAACGGCCCATTCTTTTTCGGGCGACGTTGAATAAACCGTAAACTGCGAGAAATCATCGCAGGGGTCCCAGAGGGTGGTGGTTTCGGAAAAGCGGCGGGATGCAAGCGGGGCATCGACGGCGAAAGGCTCCCAAGCGCTGGTTTGGTCGTTGAACTTTTTGATGGCCAGTTGCGCAACTTCGGTTTCGCGCCGTTTGGGGAGGATCCACTGCAATTCGACGGAACCGCCGGCCGCGCCGGCGACCGAGTTGGTCAGCGGGAAGGCGAGCAACTGCGGGCGGATGGCGGTGATGCCCGAATCCATGGCGCCGCCCGGAATCCCGGAGGCGGTCCACCAGCCATTGTTCGTCCCGCCCCATCCGTAGTTGATGTGGTAGGTTGTTTCCCCGTCATCGACCATCAGGCCATCGGCCACAACGGCATGGTTGGGGATGGAAACGATGCAGGGAAATCCGGCGCGCAGCTCGGCTTCCATCGGTGCGATCAGGCTGGAACCGGAAGACGACCAGACGATCGGCTCGAAAAAGAAATAGTCGTCCAGACGGTTGCCCAGCGTGTAGGCACTAGCGCTGGTTCCGCCGTTTTCAAAGTTGACTTCGGCGGCAACGCAGAGTTCATACATCAATTCGGCAACGGCATCCTTCGATGGGGCGGAGTCGGTGTTCCACGGATCGTAGGCATTCTGCATGGCGGCCCAGTCGTAGGGGTCGGAAAAATCGGCGCTGTGCGGTCCCGTAATGCTGCCCGCACTGTCGGTGTAGGCGTGCGAACCCTGTCCATGCAGCGGCCAGCGGTGAAAGGCGAGCATCTGGGCATAGGCGGTGGGCACGCATCCGACGGCGGCCCGGTAGTCGTAGTACTGGCTTCCTGCCGGATCATCGGGGCAGCGCAGGTTGTATGGATTGTTTTGGTTCCAGCTGGTTTCCAGGAAGGGGCCGTGCAACTCCGCGGCGGCCATCGGCGCAACGGAGGCGGTTGCTTTGGACGCAACCGGATTCGCCAGCGTCTCTTCCATTCGCGCGCAATGCGCCACGAGCATTGCGCGGAAGGCGTTTTGCGGATGGTCGGTCAAATCCACCGCGGAATCGGGGCTGAAGGAAACAAGCAGCGGCAACAGGTCGTCGGAGTTCAGGATCAGATAGCCATTGGGCGAAAGATGCACCACGTAGACCGAATAGGCGCTTCCGCCGGGAAAGACCTCCACCGAGCCGGCGGTACGGGGTTCCGTTGACATGACCGGGTTGCCCGCCATCCGGCTCGTGGCCCATTCAACCGCGGTTTCCTGCGAGATCGGTGCGCCGGATACCTGCATGGCCAGCATCCCTGCGAGTAGGCTTATCCTTTTCATGGCAGTCCCTTCGGTTTCGTGTCGATGAATCGTGAAACGTTCCGTCAAAACGCATGGTGCCAAACTTTCGAAAATCTTCCAGACCGAACTCGATTTATCCAGTCCCGCACTTGTTGCGGAATGGCAAGTGTTTACAAAGAAAAGAGGCGCCGAAATGAGCGGGTTATCGTGCGTTATTTTGGATTGCAAATGGCGTATGGCAGATCTAGGGTCGCGGCGTAACGGGAGGTGAAAGATGAAAACATACTTCTATATTTTCACCGTCTTTATGGCGGTCTTCGCGCCCATGGTTTCGTTGGGGGTTTCGACAGAAACCACGCTCGAGGAGCTCATTGCAACATCGAAAGCCATTTGTCGGGCAACCGCCCTGAATAATCGCGCATTCGAGAAAGAACCCGAGAACCACATCTATACCGCCACCGGCTTCAAGGTGGAACAAACCTTCAAGGGAACCTTCGGCGCGACGGTGGAAGTCCAGCACCGCGGGGGGGATTGCAATGGGCGCGGCGAACACAGCTGCCGCCAACCCATCTACGCGGCCAATGCGGAATACCTCCTTTTCATCGCCCAGCGCGACGACGGCTCGTTGTACTGCGTGCGAAGCGTGGGGGAAACCGAATCCCAATTCGCGGCGATGCTGCAGGACGAGGAAGCATGGGACGCCGCCGACCGGGCTGCCGGCATCGACGTTTCGTCGATCGAGGCCGAGCTCCGGCAAACGGCCGGGCTTGCTCCCGGATACGAAAACGTTTCGAGCCGCTTTCTCCAAGGCGACCGCGGCGAGCCGATCGAATACGTGGTGGACATGGATGCCTGGCCGCCGAGCCTGACCAAGCAGGAGGTGCTCGCCGCCGTTCGCAATGCCTTCGATACCTGGGCCGCCGCGACTTCCTTGACCTTCACCTTCGCAGGAATCGAGTCGTTCGGCATGGCCTCCGCCGACCTTGACCGGGGCGATGGACGCATCTACGTGCAGGTGCATGACCTCTACGACCACATCACCGATCCCTATGCCATCGGAGACGGAGGCAGGACGCTGCGGTATATGGTCTGGGATTTCGGCGGAATCGGCGGCCGCATCGGCGGAAATGAATTTGACCTCACGACCCAAGGCTACGTCGTGATCGACCACACGAAATCCGCGTTTACCGATCCCGTCAGTTTCGAGGAGGTCGTCTGCCACGAAATCGGCCATACCTTGAGCTTGGCGCACAGCAGCGAAGACGATTCGGAAAGCGACGCTACCCTGACGGAAGCCCTCATGTACTATCTGGCCCATCTCGATGGGCGCGGCGCCTCGCTCCGAAGTTGGGATACCGACCAGATCTCCACCGTTTTCCCGGCGGACAGCACCCCGCCCTATGGATTCGATCGGAAAATCTATGCGATCTACCGGTCGTCGAGCAGCCAGCCTTCCGCCGCATCGGGGGTCAACTCCGTGCGCATCCCGATGAGCGACCGCCAAGGCGGCGCCTGGCCGCACAGTTACGGAAGCTCAAGTGGGGACACCGTCAATTTCGGCACCTTTTCTTGGTCCATCGACGGGGACGACTTCATCTTGTATTTCACGCCAACGGCCGCGAACTACGAGCCCGCCGATGCAACGGAACTGACCGGCGACAATGAGTTCTACGAGTATTACGTGGTCCGGTTCGACGATCTCCAGGGCAACGTTTCGCCGCCCATTTGGATCCGCGTGGTCCAGTTGCTGAAAGACGCGAACCTCGACAATTTGGCCGACAGCTGGGTGGGCGCATACCCGGGGACGACCGGCGGAACGAGCGGCGATCCGGACGGAGACGGGTTCTCCAACCTTGAAGAGTGGTTCCTTGGAACCGCGCCAAACGACAAAAATTCCGCGTTGAAAATCGGGATATCCGAAAACCGGATCCACTGGAACGCCAAGCCCATGACCCTGTACCAACTCGAAACCTCGGCCGATCTGACCGAAGGCTTCTCGGCGTTGTCCTATCCGAT
Source organism: Pontiella sp. (assembly GCF_041622395.1). Lineage (NCBI taxonomy): Bacteria > Pseudomonadati > Kiritimatiellota > Kiritimatiellia > Kiritimatiellales > Pontiellaceae > Pontiella > Pontiella sp. The sequence goes on from NZ_JBFJYW010000083.1 coordinate 5,723, forward strand.
CCAGCCGACATCGGCATCCGGATCGGTGCCGGTTGGCGAAGATGCAACCCAGTTCTTCCGCATCCGCCGGTTCGAATAACCCGAATGGGCTAGGCCGACCGCTCAACGCTCCCGGCCAGCCGGAGCTCTTCCGGCGAAACCTCGGCTCGCCAGGCGTGGAGTTCGACGCCGGCATCCGCGGCGGCTTGCAGCGCGACGGCATATGCCGGATCGATCTCATGCGCCGCGCGGAAGGTGCTGCCGTCGGAGCGGGGGATCACGAACAGCATCGCGGCGCGGTGCCCGGCCTGGACCACGGCGATCAGCTCGTTGAGGTGCTTGCGGCCGCGCTCGGTGACCGCGTCGGGAAAGGCATAGCAACCGTCGTCCGCTAAAAGGGTGACGTTTTTCACCTCCACGTAGCAGAGGTCGCCGCCCGTTCGCAGCATCAGGTCGAAGCGGCTGTTGCCGAAGGTTTGCTCGCGCAGCACCTCGGCGTAACCCGACAGCGCCGGAATCCAACCCTTCGACACCGCTTCGAAGGCCATCTCGTTGGCGCGGCCCGTATTGACGCAGATCCAGCAGTCGCCGTTATGCACCAGCTCCCAGGTATAGCGGTATTTGCGCTTCGGGTTTTGGCGGTCGGAAAGTGCCACGCGCCAGCCCGGCTCGGCGCAGGAGGTCATCCGTCCGGTGTTGGGGCAATGCGCGGTAACGACCGTCCCGTCGTCGAGCTCCACATCGGCCAGGAACCGCTTGTAGCGCTTGAGCAACGTCCCGAAAATGACAGGCGGAAGAGTCATGGTCTGTGGGAGCAAGGGCCGCGGGCGGTCGGGAGAACGCTACCCTTCCACCTTGCGGTTCCACGCAACGATGCACTCGTTGATGGTCATTTCGTAGCGTTTTTTGCAGAACTGGCAGCTGATGCCGACGGGCTCCTTGCGCTTGACCATCGTCATGCGGTCGGGGATCGGGATGGCGCGCAAAACCGCCGCCATCTTTTCGCGGTTGCAGGTGCACTTGAACTTGGGCAGCGGGCAGGCTTCCATATGAATGCCTTTGTAGCCCGGCTCCTTGCCCACCAAGGATTTGGCGATCTGCTCGAAATAGCTGTCGGCCGCGCTGTCGTGGCTCAGCAGGTTGCGGAAGCCTTGCTCGTCCATCTGGCTGCGGATGCGGTCGAACCGTTCCAAATCCGTCCCGGGCAGCGCCTGGATCATCCAGCCCTGGCAGAGCTTCACGGGCTTTTGCGGATCGGGTTGGAAGCCGATCATCACGCTCATGCCCGTTTCGATCTGGTCGGAGATGCAATAGTGGTAGGCGAGATCGCTCACGACGTCGTGCAGCGAAACCGGGGTGGTACCCGAATTGACGATCGCGCCTTCCTTGGTGGTGATCACCTGCAGGTCGCCGGTTTCGCCGTAGAGGTTGTCGTGCGCATCCTCGGCGGCGAGGTGGTTCGGCGAGATCAGGGAGCGGACGGTGCCGTCCTGCCCGGCATCGGCCACGATGGTCTTGAGCGCCCCGTGGTATTTCCAACAGACGTTGAGCCGGTTGCCTTCCGGCAGCAGCGTTGCCGCCAGCAGCGCGGCCGTCGTGGCGCGGCCGAGCACATGTGCCGCCGCCGGATCGCAGTCGTGCCGCACAACCGCTTCGTTCACCGCCTTGGTGGCAACCGCGTAGGTGAATGCAATGTCGAGTCCCTTGAAGTGTCCTTTGTAGAGCAGATCGTTCATATCGAATGGGTTTTAAAGGGTGGAGAATTAAATGCGAGGTGCGAAAACCTATTCCGGCTCGAATCATTCTGTCCACATTTATTCTGCCAAAACTCCGTCCCGCCGCCCGGCACCGAGAGCAACCCCGTCGGTTTGTCCACCGTCAAGTGGTGGGCACGTAGGCCGAATTGAGCCGGCAGGCAGCAATTACATCCTGCTTCGTTGCATGCGCCGAGTCTGCCGCTCCAGCCGTAGCGCGGCCGGAAGCACGCGTCTACATTCCATCAAAACGGAGCGGGGCACCTTAGGTGCAGCGGTTCCCCCGTAGCGGGGTGGGCCAGTTCCACCGACTCCGCGTGCAGCATCAGCCGCTCGCCCGCAACGCCGTAGATGTTGTCGCCGACAATCGGATGGCCGATGCTCTGCATGTGCACGCGCAACTGGTGCGACCGACCGGTCTTCGGGAAAAGCGCAACGCGCGTGACGCCGTCCGAACGCTCCAGAACCCGCCATTCGGTGACGGCCTTTTTTCCGCGGACGCAATCAACGAGGTGTTTCGGGGGCAGGCGCTGTTCCATATCCTTGCGCATGGGATAATCGACCATGCCCTCGTCCTGCTCCAGCAAGCCTTCGATCAAGGCCACATAGGTCTTCTGAATCTCGCGCTTTTCGAATTGGAGCGAAAGCGCGCGCTGCACCTCCGGCGACCGGGCGAACAGGATCAAGCCCGAGGTATCCATGTCGAGCCGATGCACCATCAGCGCTTCCGGGAATTCCGCCCGCACCCGCGCCAGACAGCAGTCCTGCTTGTCCGCGCCGCGCCCCGGCACGCTCAGCAATCCCGTCGGCTTGTCCACCGCCATCAGCGCTTCGTCTTGATAAATGATCTTCAACATATCCGCAGGAGTTTAACCACGATGGCACGAAGAACACGAAGATTTCCTATTCCTGATTCCTGGAGCCCTTTGGGTCTTTGTGGGTATAGCCAAAATCCAGCAAAGCCCCAACGGTCGAAAAGGAATAGCCCTGCTTCCGCAACGCATCGATGATCATCGGGACGGCCCGAACCGTCGCGGCGCGGTTGCCGCCGCCGTCGTGTAGCACAATGATCGAACCAGGACGCACTTTTTTCACCACCCGATCGCGGATGGTTGCCGCATCGATGTTTTTCCAATCGCCCACCACGACGTCGGCGCTAATATACTCCAACCCGCGCGCCTCGAGAATCTTGCCCTGCCCCGGCGAGAGCAATCCGTTGGGCGGTCGGAACAGAGCCAGGTTCGTGATACCCACGCTTGCAAAGGCCGCGTCCATTTTATCGAGCTGGGCCTCGACCGTCTTGCGGCGTTTGAACGCCAGCGACTGCCAGTCGTAGGAATGCCCGCCGATCTCGTGCCCGGCCTTTGCAATCTTCCGGGCAAGGTCAGGATGGTTCTCCACCTGTTTGCCGATCAAAAAGAAGGTAGCCGTCACGCCCTTGGCCTCCAGCACCTTCAGCAGCTTTTCGGTATGCGGCGAATTCGGACCGTCGTCGAACGTCAATGCCACCACCTTCTTTTCGGTCCCGATACGCTTAATGCCTGCACGCGAGTTGAGCGGAGAAACCAACAGCATAATACCAACAACCAATCGGAAGGTGCGCATGTACAGGTCTAACCAATAACGGTTTTTTCCCATTCCAAAACTTCCGCTGCGATATGCAACGCCTCTTTCAACTCATCCCGGGTTACGGGTTCGATCTCTCCCGGGTACCGGGCAGTTACCGAATAATCCGTAAGAACCGCCGCACGATCCAATGTCGGCTCGCAAAACAAGGTATCCGGAAGCCGTTCGACGAGAATTTTAATGTTATGCGTTCTCGGAAACACCACGCCGAGCGACAGTAAAACCGCTTTAAGCGCCTTTTCCACCGACTGCTGGGCATGGTAGCAGAGATCTTCCAACCGAATTCGGCGGATTGGTTTGATGGAAGCCAGGGCTAAATCGCTTTCGGCGCGAGAAAGCCAGTCTTGCGGCGATCCGCAGGCCGGGGCGTTAGATGGCATAGAGGAGCTTCCCTTCTTCCAAGGCGGAACGATACACAAGTCCGCTATCGGTGGCATGCCGCTCCAAGTCGGAAACCGTGGCCACGACTAAATCGTAAGCGGTTTTCACGTTGGAAATATTGCGATAAAGGTGTTGGGCGGTTTGCCGGCGGTGGGTTCCCTCCGGCATGACGATCAGCAAATCGATATCGCTGTGTTCCGTCATGTTTCCGGTTGCCGCCGAACCGAATAAAAAAACCTTAAGCGGGTGAGCGAGTTCAACGATCTGCCGAATCAATTCATCTATGGTCTGCGCCGTATCCATGAACCCGATATAAACAAACGGCCTTCCCCGGAACAAGTTTGCAAACGTACCGATTTGCCGACAAGATCGTGCACAACATTTTAGGAGAGAACATGAACTGCCCGGTTGACCAATGCGAAATGTCGAAGAAAACGAAGAGAGGCCTGACCGTCCGCGAGTGTCCGGAATGCCGCGGGATCTGGCTCCCGGTCAAGGCGCTTCCCCGGGCCACCACGGGTGCGGCGGGCACGGTCGCCGCCCTCCGCTGCCCCGCGTGCGGCTGGCCGATGGAGCCGATGAAGCACAAAGGGAAAAACGTACATGCCTGCACCTCCTGCATGCATGCCTGGATCAAGGGCCCGGATCTGCGCGACCTCTATGGCCCGGTTCCATCCGGTTCGCATGCGTTTGATCTTGGCGCCATCTCCGAAATCAATTTCGACATCGCCTTCTATGCGCCCGAGCTGTTTGTCGGCAGCGCGAAAGGACTGGTTCAGGCCGCGGACGCCGCAGGCGATGCCGTCGTGGATTTCTTCGCCGATCTGTTCTCGGATATTCTTTAGCCCCGAGCATCCAGCATCAGCCTACATGTCCAGCACGGTTTCGGGATAGATCTGGCCGTCGGCGCCGATCTTGAAAACATAGATCAGTCCGGGGCGGACGCGCTTGTAGACGGCGTTGCCGAAAATCGCTTTCACGCCGTGTTTCTGCAGCGCGTTGGGATCGTTGGCCAGATTCCAGATCGCTTCCCAGAACAGGTCCTGATCCGACTGCTTGAGGTTGCGCAGCAGATCGGCATAGCGTTCCGGATGGGAGCCGGGCGTTGAAATATCGAAGCCGTCCGCCGGGCTCATGCTTTCGCCGTAGATGCGCCGCCAAAGGTAGAGCGCCCGTTGCTTGCCGTCCATCACGGCCTGGTCGGAAAAGGTGACGACGAGGGCGTCGAAATGGACAACGTCGCCCTCGATTTCGTATTCCTTTTCGAACACGCGGTTGAGCATGTCGTCGCGCGCGGTTTCGACGAACCGAATGGTGGTGTAAAGCTGGCCGTCGCGCTCCTCCTGCTTGACGACCTTGGCGAAGCCGATCTGGTCCTCGTGGGTGAGGGCGGCGATGGCCTCCTTCAACTCCGCGCTTTCGGCCAACAGGGCGTGGACGGTTTTCGTGCCGTAGAAGAAGGTGCCGCCCACGAAGCCGAGCACGGCCAGCGTGGCGATGGTGGTCATGAATTGCAGGATTCGTTTCATAGTCCGCCAGCTTCCCGCAGCCGCGCCCCCGACGCAATGGATATTTTTCTGGAATATCCGTCCCGCAAAAATCTATCCTGTCCCTATTCGTACACAACATGCCATGCTTGAACAACGCAATCCCGGGAGCCACATGAAAACCAAAACACTGACCTTTACCCTGGCGCTACTCTGCCTTTCTTCCGCCATCCGCGCGGCGGAGCAACCCAACTTTATCCTGATGATGGCCGACGATCTGGGCTACGCCGGGCTTTCCTGCTTCGGCAACCGCCACGGCATCCAGACCCCCAACCTCGACGCCATGGCCAAGAACGGGCTCAAGTTCACCGATTTCCACTCCAACGGAACCGTCTGCAGCCCGACGCGCGCCGCCCTGATGACCGGGCGCTACCAGCAGCGCACGGGCGTCACGGGCGTCATCACCGCCGCCTCCCACCGCAACGCCGGCCTGGCGCACAAGGAAACCACCATCGCCGACCTGCTGAAGGCCAACGGATATCGAACCGCGATTTTCGGGAAATGGCACCTGGGCTACCCCGCGACCTTCAACCCGATTCACCAGGGCTTCGACGAATATGTCGGCTTCGTGAGCGGCAACGTCTGCAACCAGAGCCACATCGACCAGGCGATGCAGGAAGATTGGTGGAAGCAGGACCAGCTGACGCCGGAAAAGGGCTATCAAACCACCCTGATCGGCAATCATACGGTCGACTTCATCGAGCGCTCCAAGGACGCGCCGTTTTTCGTCTATGTCGCTTTCGGCGCGCCCCACTATCCCATCCAAGGCCCGAACGATCCGCCCACCCGCGGGCCGGACAAAGTCAGCCAAAACAGCATCGACGCCAAACGCGCCTACCGTGAAATGATCGAATCGATGGATGCCGAGGTCGGCCGCATCCGGGCCAAGGTGGAGGAACTTGGCCTGGCGGAAAAAACCGTCTTTTTCTTCTGCTCCGACAATGGCCACTCCATGGGGCTTGGCGGGGAATATTCCGCCGATCCGGCCCTGCGCGGCAGCAAAGCCACCGTTTACGAAGGCGGCGTCCGCGTGCCCGGCATTGCCTATTGGCCCGGCACCATCGCGCCCGCCGTTACCGAAGAAGTCGGCATGACGATGGATCTGCTGCCCACCTTCGCCTCGCTGGCCGCGGTTCCGGCGAAAACGGAATATCCGCTCGATGGAATCGACCTCGCCCCGCTGATGCTCCACGGCACTCCGCTGCCGAAGCGCCCGCTGTTCTGGTCGTTCAAAAACACCGGCGCGGCGCGGCTGGGCCCGTGGAAATATGTCCTGACCGGGAACACGGGCGCCCTTTACAACCTGGACGACGACCGCGCCGAGAGCATCGACCGCTCCGCCGATTTCCCCGAGAAATTCCAGGAAATGCAACAGCGCTACGCCGATTGGTTTAAAGACGCATCGACCAATCCCAGCGGTCCGCAGATCGATCCCAACGCATCGGCCACGCCCGTCAAGTGAATCGGGGCGCACGCTGCGGGGGATGAACCTCCACGGTGATGTGGACGAGATTCGGGATGCCGGCCAGCAGGGCCTTGATCGCGGCCGGGCTTTGGTATTCGGCCGTTTCCACCGTCAGGATGACGGCAAAGTTTCCCGGAGCCAACGCCCAGGCATGCAGGTCGCAAACGTGGCAGTCCGCCGCCTCCACGGTTGAACGGATCCGGGCGAGCAGCGGTGGCTCGACGCTGCCATCGAGCAGGATGCCGCTGGTGTCTTTCAGCAGCCCCACCGCCCAGCGGGCAATCACCAGCGAGCCCACCACTCCCATGATCGGGTCGAGAATCGACCAGCCAAACAAGCGGCCGAGCGAGAGGGCAACCAGGGCCGCGACGGAAGTCAGCGCATCGGCCAGCACATGGAAATAGGCGGCGCGCAGGTTGTGGTCTTCATGAGGTCCATGGTCGTGCCCGTGGTGGTGGGGCTCGC
>NZ_JBFJYW010000084.1:0-12700 GCF_041622395.1 Pontiella sp.
AGCAGGCTGGAAAGCCTGCTCCACGGGCTTGGCTTCCGGGAGAGCAGGCTTTCCTGCCTGCCCTTGGTTCATGAGATTAAGCATGAGGCAGGTGTGGTCGAAGACATCGCCTTCGGGGTGGAACTGGGGCGGTTGCTCCTGTCCGATCATGGGGATCAGGTCGGGCAGGATATGTTGCAGCAGGCCAACGTGGTGCAGGTGCCGGAGCGCGTCGCCGGGCTTGGGGCTGTCGGTCAGGATGCGGGTCAGTTCGGCCTCGATGCGCTCGGCGCTGATCCTGGAAATCAGATGGGCCATCTGTTTGATGGCGGCTTCGGTTTCCGGGGCGAGGGTGAATTCGAGGATGTGGGCGAAGCGGATGGCGCGCAGCATGCGGAGGTGGTCTTCGCCGAAGCGTTCGACCGGGTTGCCGATGGCGGTGACGATCCGCTTGGCCAGATCCTGTTTTCCGTGGACGTAGTCGCGCAGCTCTTCCTTGATCGGGTCGTAGAACATGCCGTTGATGGTGAAATCGCGGCGCAACGCATCCTCTTTGGCGGCGCTGAACTTGACGGATTCGGGGTGGCGGCCGTCGATCGATCCGACCTCTTCGCGGAAGGTGGCCACTTCCACCGTGACGCCGCCGTCGATCACGGCGATTACGCCGAAGGCTTTGCCGATGGGAACGGTTTTGGGGAAGAGGTTTTCCACCTCGTCGGGATCGGCGTCGGTGGCCACATCGTAGTCTTTGGGTTCGCGCCCGAGCAGCTCGTCGCGCACGCAGCCCCCGGCAAAGAGGGCGGTGTGGCCCTTGCCCTGCAGGGTTTCGACAATTCGCCGCGCCGCGGCCCGTTGGTTGATCATTTCGCTCATATTTACATTTCTAGCTCCCGAGGAATGAACTATAGTTTCAGCATGCTGTCGAAGGAAACATTAAAGAAACAGGATACCGACTTATCATGACTAAAACGTTCTTGGCCCTCTCGCTTTTGTTTACAACGCTTGTTGCGGCGTTCGGCCAGTTCGGCGATCCGTTCGGGGTGTCGGTTGAGCTGAAGGGGGACGAGGTCAAGGTATCCGTAGCCGTTCCCGACCGGCATTATCTCTATGTCGATTCCTTCAAAGTGACCGATGCGGCGGGGAACGAGCAAAAGACGGAATCGCAACCGGCAACCAAAAGCATCGTCGACCCGAACACCGGGAAGCCCAAGCCGGTTTATGCCGAATCGTTCTCGGCCGTCTATGATTGGGCGCCGGGCGAGGGCGGGGCGGTTGCGGTCCATGTGAAGTATTGGGGCTGCAACGACGAGGTATGCTTTATACCCCAGACCAAGGTGGTGGAGCTGGAGCCATCCATGCCGGCAAAGGAACCGGGGGCCGTACCGACCGCCAAGGCGACCGATTGGCAACGCGAGCTGGACCATTTCGAGGTTCGCGGCATGGCGGCGGGCTTCATGCGGGCCGACCCGTTCCTTCGTTTTCTCGATTCCGCCGAGGGCGACTGCCCCGATTGCCCGGTCGGGGGCTTCAAGCTGTTTCTAACCGATCCGGTCGCGTTCGTCCGGGAGTCGGGCATCTTATGGGCAATTGCCTTCATTTTGATCGGTGGGTTGATGTTGAACCTGACCCCGTGCGTGTTGCCGATGATTCCGATCAATCTGGCAATCATTGGTGCCGGGGCGCAGGCGGGATCGAAGCGCCGCGGTTTTGCGCTCGGAGCAACCTATGGGCTGGGCATTGCACTGGTCTACGGCTTGCTGGGGGTGCTGGTGGTCTTGACCGGATCGCAGTTTGGGACCATCCAGGCCAATCCGTGGTTCAATCTGGTCATCGCGGCCATATTCGTGGTGCTGGCGTTGGCGATGTTCGACCTGTTGCATATCGATTTTTCGCGCTTTCAATCCAAGATCGGCGGCGGTGCGCCGAAACAGGGCAACTACCACGTCGCGCTGGCGATGGGAGCGGTTGCGGCCTTGCTGGCGGGGGCGTGCGTGGCGCCGGTGGTGATTGCGGTGCTGTTGTTGGCAACGAACATCTATGAAGCCAATACCGTGGCCGGGCTGGCGCTTCCGTTTGTGCTGGGCCTCGGCATGGCGCTGCCGTGGCCGTTCGCCGGGGCCGGCCTCTCCTTCCTGCCCAAGCCCGGCAAGTGGATGGAATTCGTCAAGTATGGCTTCGGCGTCGGCATCGTTCTCATGGCCCTTTACTACGGCAACCTCAGTTTCCGCGCATTCCGCCCGGCGGACGTCGCGGCCGAGGGCGACGCCCATTTGGTCGTCGACGGCGCAACCAACGAAGAGTTGGCCGCCGCACTCCGGCAGGCCAAGGACGAGGGGAAACCCGTGTTCATCGACTTCTGGGCCAGCTGGTGCAAAAACTGCAAGGTGATGGACAAGACCACCTTCAAAGACGAGGTGGTCAAGGCCCTGTTGGCCGACTATGCCTTCATCAAGTATGTGGCCGAAGATCCGACCGATCCGGAAACCCAGGCCCTGATGAAGCGCTTCGGGGTGCAGGGATTGCCGACGTTCGTGGTGCTACAGGCCAAATAGCGGCGGCTCGTTGCCCGGCGATCATTCTTCAAGCCGGCAGGGGGAGGGAACGTGGTCGATTTCCAGGAAATCGACCCCTTCCTTGAGCCAGCCCCACTGCACGAAGGCGACATGGTCCGGATGGTTGTTGTCGCCGGTGTAGGCGGCTGGGTCGGCGAACGTCATCGAGAGGCCGAAATCGAAGTTGTTTTTCGGGCTGGTTTCCCGGAGCAACTGGAACTTCCCGACGCCGGGCAGGGCCGATAGCCCGTCGTCAGGCCCGAAAGAGGTGTCCGTTTCCTTTCCAGGGCTCGCGCTCCCTTGCGCAGTTCGTGCCCGGCCGCTTGCTTAAAATGTCGGTAAACCGTGCAGGTTTTGTTTTCCTTTTGCGGGTTGCCTTTTTTGACTCCGGGTTTAACATTCCCTTGTTCGCGAGGGATGGGGGTCTCGCCGAGTTAACGCGCCGGGTTCCGGCGAAGGGAGCGCAGTATGAAAGCAACAGCATGGAGCAGGTTCGCAAGGCGAACCGCAATCATGGCGGCAGGAGTCTGCTGCCTGGCAATCCTGACGGGTTGCCCTTGGGATGACGACGATGATGTCCCGAAGAAGTGGACGTTAACATGGACGAATGATGAAACAGACTTAAGTCCATTGACGGTTCCTGTTACGTGGGGCGATCTTGATGACCTCGATGAATTCGAGACGTCGGCTGGTGGATACACCGTGATGATTGTTCGGGATGGAGATCAGGTCGGGGTATTGATCGTGGCAGATGATCCGGATAACCTATTCATGCTTCTTGCAGATGGAGATGTCATCAACTCCACGACTGCGGAAGGTTACTATGGAGGTATGGACTCAGATGGTGATGAAATTTCCGGTACATGGTCGTTAGTCGGAGATTAGAAATCCGTTCAGTTTAAAATCCGATGTTTGGCGGCCCCCGCCGGGGCCGCTTTTATTGTGGGCTCGGGACGCAATTTGGGCGCGCTATTGAACTTTTCACCGTATCGAATTCTGCTAGTCTGTTGCCCATGTTGATTCGATCCAGATTTTTGTGTTTGCCAGGTCTGTTGGTGTGCCTGGTTGGTTGCGGTGAAAAGGAACGACCGACGGTCGCCGGGCCGGAGAAGGTGAGGGTCCGCGAGTTGTCGAGCTATCCCGCCTCCACCAACCTGCTGCTGGGGGAATTCCAGGCGCAGGTCAAGCCGCTGATCAGCATTCCCGTAACCGCCCCGTCCGACGGCGACATCTTTTTCCATGTCGACAAGGTTCGGCAGGTGCTGCCGAAAGGAACGCTCTGGGCCGAGGTGGCGCCGGAACAGATTGCCGGCGAAGAACTCCAGCTGGAACTGAACACGAAAAATGAAAAGTTGCGGCTGGCCGGCGAAATCCAACTGGCCGAGCGCGAGCTCAAGCGGGTGGAGTTCATGATGGCCGACCCTTCCCTGAAGGACATCCCCTACGAAGACCGCGTTCCGCTCTCGACCGGGGTGGCCGACCAGTTAAAGGGCGAACTGGAGCTGCTCAAGCGCCAGCTGGATGCGTGCGGCGTGGTGGAGCGGTTGGCGTTCGATCAAAAGGCGTTGCGCTCCCGGCTTGAAATGCCGTTCGACGGCGAGCTGTTGATTGCCCTGCCGGTCACGCCCGAGCGCACGACGATGCGGGTGGCCGCCAACACGCCGATCGGCACCATGCGCGATATTTCCGAAATCTACCTCCATATCATCATCCGCGATCCCCAGGTTGTCGCCATTCCGCCGGAGCAGTTGCGCATCGAGTTCAAACGCGATACGGGCGCCGTGTTGAGCGGATTTTTCCACGACACGCAGATCCTGGAGATGTCGAACCAGGATGTGCTCGTCTATCGCTTCGCCTTCCCGACGCGCAACTCGGCGGAGCTCGTCTCGTTGATCGGCGCCAACCTGACCTGCGAACTCTGGGCCGAATCCCCATCGACGTTCCACGCCGTCCCGAAGCTCGAGGTGGCCCGCTTGCTCGCCGGCAACGATGCGTTCGCCGGTTGGCGCGAAGCGGTGTCGGGCCTCTGGCCGGGGGCCAAACTGCTGTTCAGCGGACGTTCCCATCTCGGCATTGTGGCCGGGGGTGCGGCGGAATGAAGACGCTCTCCTGCGAGGATTTGACCTTCGCCTACGCACGCAAAGCCCCGCCCGTTTTCGAAGGGCAGTCGTTTTGCTTCGGGCAGGGGATCAATCTGCTCAAGGGCTATTCCGGGTGCGGGAAAACCACGCTGCTCAAGATTTTCGCCGGATACCTCAAGCCGCAGGCTGGGCGGATCCTCACCCCTTCCGGCCGACTGCCTACCGCGCCGGAATACCAGCGGCGCGAAATGAGTTTCCTGTTCCAGCAGTTCAACCTGTTGCCGCTCGCCACCGTCCACCGCAACCTCGAGCTCGCCGGCGAGCTCGCCGGCATGGGCCGCGCCGAAATCAAGGACAAGGCCGGCTACTGGATCGAAAAACTGGGGCTGGCCCCGGTCGCCCACCACAAGGCCAAAAACCTTTCCGGCGGGCAGCAGCAGCGCGCCGCCATTGCCCGCGCGCTCATCAAGGATTCGCAGGTGCTGCTGCTCGACGAACCCACCTCCGGGCTCGATGACTTGAATACCCGCCTGATTGTGCAGGCCTTGCAGGAGATGATTGATCGCGAATGCATCTGCTTGGTCTGCACCCACGACCAACGTCTGGAAAAACTCCCTCATGAAGTTGTTGATTTCAATCGGTTCCTACCTGTTGAAGGACATCTTCTGGCGCTGGCGTGAGCAGCCCGGAAATGTCCTGACCCGGTTTGTCGTCGCCTACGCGCTGGTGCTCCCGTCGCTGGGGTTGCTCGGTGCGTTTGCGCTGATGGCGGAAAACCTCGAAATGCGCCTGACGCGCAACGGCATCGATATGCTTTTCATCACCGAGCACATCGGCTCGACGAGCGACGATTTCGTGGCGCACCAGCTGCATCCGGCGCTGGCGCCGTTGCGAACGCACGGCACGATGTTCCAGTTGCTGCAGCTCTTCGGTTCCGTCCGGACGCCGAACGCCGGCGTGACGCGCGCGGTGGCCTATCCCGACGCATCGCTCCCGTATCTGCTTGGAATGGTTACGCCCGAAGTGCCCGTCGTTTTCCTGAGCGACACCTTGCCCGTCGGCATGCCCGTGCGCGCCGAGATCGACGACTACTTTTTTTCGGCGCAGGTGCGCCGCCCCACGGGCATGGTCTCCAAAATCTACCAGCAAGACGTGGTGCTTGTTCCCGAAGGCATGTTGCCGCGGCAGGAGTCGCGCGGCTTCTCGCGCGTCACCTTGTTCAAGGCCGACCGGCTCGCCGCCCTGCGCGGGCTGGAAGAGGCCATCAAGCTCATGACGGAGATCGACAAGCAGAACGTCTCGGTCCGCAGCTCGCTCAAGCTGCTCGGCGATCTCGACCGCCTGAAGGAAAAGCAGGTCTACTGGCGCTTTGGGCTGGCGCTGACCGCGGGCGGGGTGCTCGCGCTCGTGCTCGGTACGCTGGCCGTGCTGGAATACCAGCAACGCGCCTACGTGATTGCCCTGTTGCGCAGCTTCGGCATCCGGCGCTGGATGGTCTACGGCATGCAACTGCTCGAAAATGCATTCGTGGTCAACGTGGCCGCGGTTGCGTCCTACCTGACGCTCGCCTATTTCCAGCAGGTGCTCTACAAATCGTTCGGCCAGCGCACCGGCGCCGGCCTTTCGATCGAAAGTATGTTTTCGGAGATTCTCGTGATCTTTGTTTGTATCAACGTCGGCGTCGTCATCAGCACGCTGCCGGCGCTGCACATCCTGAAGAAGGATGTTGGAACCATTTTGAGTTAATATGATTTTAAAACGCATAGCTTTGAAACGCGGCTCGGCCGTTGGGGCGGGCGCGATCCTGGTGGCGCTGGGGTTGGCGGGGCTTTCCGGCTGCAAGACCGTCGAGGAAGGCGTCGCCGAACGCGGCAACGAAATCCTTGCGCACTACGGCGACTTCATCTCCGACCCATCCGACCTGCCGGTCGTCGAGCTCGACTGGGAAACCGCGCTCTCGATGCTCGACAGCAACCTTGTGATGCGCAACGCCGCCGAGGAGATCATCAAGGCCGAGGTATCCGTTCGCCGCGTCTTTTGGGATCTCGTTCCGCAGCTGACGGTGCAGGGGATCTACAGCGATGCGGTGACCGAGCTGACCAATTTCGACGTCGACAATCTAAATGCAAACGTCAATGCGGTCTTCAGCATCCCGGGCCTGGTGCAGCTGCGGATGGATTATTATGCCGCCATGCTCGCCACCTACGGGGCGCGGCAACAATATGAGATGACCTACCGCGGCGAGGTCGTCAACCTCTACGCGCTCTTCCGCCAGACGAGCCGCAACCGGGCGCAGCAGGTCGCCGAATCGTTGCAGGCGTCCGATCCCTCGTTCGGCGGAACCGATCGGCGGGAGCTGGAATTTTCGCGCAAGCAGCGCGATCGCGAACTGTGGCTGGGAATCTCCGCGGCCCTCGGCGACTATTCCAAGAACTGGAAACTCGTTCCGGTCGGCCTGCCGGAACGCGACTATCTCAACGATCCGCCCGCTTGGGACGATCCCGAAGAGGTCGGCAAGCTGTTCATCACGCTCGAAGCCCTTGAGCTCGAATCCGCGCGCCTGCGCGAGCTGGGCATTAAATTCCAGTATTGGCCGAAGATGAGCATGCGCCTCTACAGTCCCTCCGTCTATCTCGTCAGCGGCGGCGACCGCAGCGGCTTCGAGTTCGATGCCGACGATATCCGCTTCGAGACCTCCGTCCGCATGCGGCTCGACACCGATCTGCAGATCCGCGACCAGCTGCGCGAGGCCAGGCGCAGCAGCTCGCTGCTGCGCCAAAAACTGTACGAAGATGCCCAGGACCGCGCCAAAAAACTGGCCGACGCGCGTGCCGCGCTTGCGATGGCCGATCGCCGGATGCGGCAGCTGGCGGCCCGCCGGAAAATGCTCGCCGATATGCCGGCGGCCACCTCCTATGATGCGTTCGAGCAAAACCGCGCCGAGCGCATCGAGTTGATCAACCAGACGGTCTCGCTGGAGCAGGAGACCGACGGCCTCGTGGCCCTACTCTGGATCGCCGATGAATCCCGCTGGTGGGTCACCGATGCGCAGGAGATTCCGGCTGATTAAGGTGCCGGCGGGTACTCGGGAAATACCCAAAAAAAAGCCCCGGTTGAACCGGGGCTTCGTGGGGGTTATGCCGATTTCTTTTCGGTTTCGATCAGCGTAAGGCCTTCGAGCGGGTGGAGGCCGTGTTCGACCATGTCGCTCGTGATGGTGCAACGGCTGATGTCGTCGCGCATCGGGGTTTCGTACATCACGTCGAGCATCAGGTGCTCGATGATGGCGCGCAGACCGCGGGCGCCCGTCTTGCGCTTGTTGGCCAAGCGGGCCAACGCTTTGAGGGCGTCGGGCTCGAATTCCAGTTCCACGTCGTCCATGGCGAGCAGTTTCTTGTACTGCTTGACCATGGCGTTCTTCGGCTCGGTCAGGATGTGGACCAGCTCGTCTTCGGTCAGTTCGTTCAGCTTGGTGACGACCGGCAGGCGGCCAATGAATTCGGGGATCAGGCCGAAGCGCAGCAGGTCTTCCGACTCCACGTTCATCGTCACGAAGTTCGGCGAGAGTTCGTCCTCGCCCTTTTTCGTGGAGCCGAAGCCGATCGACTTCTTGTCGACGCGTTGCTTGATGATTTCATCGATGCCAACGAAAGCGCCGCCGCAGATGAAAAGAATGTTCGAGGTGTCGATTTCGATGTATTCCTGCTGCGGATGCTTGCGCCCGCCCTTGGGGGGGACGCGGGCCACGGTGCCCTCGATGATTTTGAGCAGCGCCTGCTGCACCCCTTCGCCGGATACGTCGCGCGTGAGCGATACGTTGTCGGTGCGGCGCCCGATCTTGTCGATCTCGTCGATGTAGATGATGCCGCGTTGGGCGCGATCGACATCGAAGTCGGCGGCTTGCAGCAGCTGGAGCAGGATGTTTTCCACGTCTTCGCCCACATAGCCCGCCTCGGTGACGGTGGTGGCGTCGGTGATGGCGTAGGGGACGTTCAGCGAGCGCGCAAGGGTCTTGGCCAGCAGCGTTTTGCCGCTGCCCGTCGGGCCGATAAGCAGCACGTTGGACTTGTCGATCTCAACGCCGTCCTCTTCGAGCTGGGCGAACATGCGCTTGTAGTGGTTGTGCACGGCGACGCAGAGCACCTTCTTTGCCTGGTCCTGGCCGATGACGTATTCGTCGAGCTTCGCCTTGATCTCATGGGGCGCCAGCACGCCGATCTCGCGCGAGGTGGTCGGCTCGTCGGCGGGATTGGCCGACTGATGGCCCAGCAGGGCATCGCACAGGCCCACGCATTCATCGCAAATGAATACGCCGGGTCCGGCAATGAGCCGTTTGACCTCTTTTTCGTTCTTCCCGCAGAAAGAGCATTCCGGAGTGTTGTGCTTGTCAGCCATTGAATATTCCTTTTGGATTTTGGGGCGGTGGTTGGATGGCGTTCGCAATCATCCGGTCCATCCGCTTCCCATCATCCGGTCTTCGTTATTTTGCGTGGGTGACCACTTCGTCGATCAGGCCGTATTTGGCGGCCTCGGCGGCGGACATGAAATTGTCGCGGTCGGTGTCTTTTTCCAGATCCTCGACGCGCTTGCCGGAGTGGGCGGCCAGGATGCCGTTGAGGATCTGCTTGATGCGCACGATTTCGCGCGCCTGGATCTCGATATCGGTTGCCTGGCCCTGGGCGCCGCCGAGCGGCTGGTGGATCATGATGCGGGCGTTGGGCAGGGCATAGCGCTTGCCGGCGGCTCCGGCGGCGAGCAACACGGCCCCCATGCTGGCGGCTTGGCCGATGCAATAGGTGGTGATGTCGCACTTGAGGAATTGCATCGTGTCATAGATCGCCAGTCCGGCGGTCACGACGCCTCCCGGGGAATTGATATAGAGGCTGATATCCTTTTCCGGATCTTCGCTCTGAAGAAAAAGCATCTGGGCAACGACCAGGTTGGCGACGGTGTCGTCGATCGCCGTTCCCAGGAAGATGATGCGTTCCTTGAGAAGGCGGGAATAGATGTCGTATGCGCGTTCGCCGCGCCCGGTCTGCTCGATTACGGTAGGAACGAGGTAGTTCGCCATTTCATTCATCATAAACTCCGTTGGGTTGGATTAAAGGATCGGAGGACTATCGGACCAACGGGGCTTCCCATCAATCCTTTAATCCTGCGATCCGGCAATCCGCCAAAAACGGTTACTTGGTTTTTGCTTTTTCGACCATGTAGTCGAGTGCCTTGTTGAAGCGGATCTGCTCGCCGACGCTGCTCAGGGAGCCGTTTTCTTCCATCTCCCGGCGGAGTGCCTGCGCATCCTTGCGCTGGCGGATGGCCATCGTCGCGATTTCTTCGTCGATCTCTACTTCAGAGGCTTCGAATCCCAGTTCAGTAGCAATTCCGAGGCCAATGTAGCGCAGCTTGACGTTCTCGAGGGCGCGGCCGGCGGCTTCCTGCTGGATTTCTTCCATCTGCTCGGTGATCTGTTCCTGGGTGGCACCCATCATCATGCGCTGGTTGGCGATGTCGTAGATCACGTTGCGGGTCTGCTGGCCAACGACGCTTTCGGGAACCTCGATCGTGGTCTTCTTGATGAGGTATTCCACGATCTGGTCGTGCTTCTTGCCCAGCGCCGCGTTTTCGGCCTGTGCTTCGAGCTGTTCGCGGATGCTGGAGCGGAGGACTTCCTCGGACTCGACCTGAAGGCGGCTGAGGAACGTTTCGTCGATTTCCGGCAGGGTGCGGACGCGTACGGCGGTGACTTCGACCGTGTAGAGCGCCTTGACGCCGGCGAGTTCCTTCACCATGAAATCTTCCGGGAAGGTGACTTCCACTTCTTTCTTGTCGCCCACGTTCATGCCGATGATGGCTTCGCCCATGCCCGGGATGAAGGAGTAGTCGTCGGCGGAGACCCAGTAGCCTGCGCCGGAACCAATGCCCTTGGCTTCCGGGATTGCATCCTTCAGCGGGGTGCCGTCGGTGGTGGCTTCGTAGGTCAGCTGACCCATATCGCCGGCTTCGATGGTCTTGCCTTCGACTTCTTCGTAGTTGGCGTGTTGGTTGCGGATGCCGTCGATCTGCTCCTGGACCTGTTCGTCCGAGACTTCGATCTTCTCTTCCTTGACCGGGATGTCGGTGTATTTCGGCAACTTGAATTCCGGTTCCACGTCCACGGTGACATCGAAGCTGACGGGCTCGCCGTCCTTGATGTCGACTTCGGTGGCGTCGATCACGTTGACGACCTTGAGTTCGGTTTCAAGCAGGGCCTCGTGGTAGAACTTCGGCAGGACGCGCTCCTGCAGATCCTGGTCGATTTCCTTTTTGTATTTGGCGGCCACGACGTGTTTCGGGGCCTTGCCTTTGCGGAAGCCGGGTATGTTGGCGAACTTCATGTAGGCCTTGAGGGTATCCGCTTTTTCCTCGCTGATTTTGTCAGCAGGAATCTCGATGGTCATGATCTTGCGGCAAGCGCCGTCATCCTTCACTGAAACATTCATAAATCCTTGTACTCCTGTGGTTACCTGTTTTTGGTCAAAAGGCGGATAAATTACGCACAAACAGCGGTCAGGTCAAGCCTGCCGGATGCCGGGTTTCGCGCGGCGCGGCGCCTGTGGCGGGCGCGGTTTGGGGCTTGCGCCGGAAGGGCTTCCCCGGTGCGGGGTTGCAACCGTCAATTTGCTTCTTGGCGCTTTGCGGTCGAACTCCCCCGAAAATACCGGTATCCATGGGCTCAGTTTAAACCGGAGTTGAAATGGGACAGTTAAAGAATACGTTTTCGTGGTCGTTCAGCGCGGCGGAGGATTTCGAGCAATGCCGGCGCCGCCGTTACTGGAGCAAGTACGGCATGTGGGGCGGATGGGCGCGCACGGCCAGCGCGGAACAGCAGGCCGCCTATCGCCTGTGCAAGATGGACAACCGCTGGGGGCTGATGGGCCAGGCGGCGGAAAACGCCATCATGTGGGTGCTCGGGCAGCACCGGCAGGGGAATCCCGTCGATGCCGAGACCGCGTGGAAAACCATTGCCCGCCCCTTCATGACCCGGAAGTGGAACGAATCGCTCGAAGGGAACTGGCGCTCTTCGCCGAAGCGCTTTTGCTGTCTGCGCGGGCACTACTATCAAACCCTCGGGGGGGAAGAAGAAAAAGAGGCCAAGCGCCAGCTCGCGGCGCAGATCCAAAACTGCATCGCCAATTTCATCGACAAGGTGCTTCCCCGGATTGCGAAAATCGAGTCGGGGCAGGAGTTCCGGATCGCCACGCCGGAGCAGGGCGGGGATGTCGAACACTTCATTTACGAAGGCGTCAAAATCTATTCCATTCCCGACTACGCCTACCGGATTGGCGACGAGGTGCATATCCACGACTGGAAGGCCGGGAAGATCAAGACCGATCAGCACAAGCTCCAGCTTTCGCTCTATGCCCTGTGGGCGATCGTCAAGCATGGCGCTTTGCTCGATAAGATCTTCCTCTATGTCGAATACCTCAACGAGGGCCAGGTGCTGCCGTTCCAGATTTCGGAAGCCGAGCTGGAGGAAACCAAAATGCGGATGAGCGACTCCGTTGGCGAAATGACCGAATACCTCGTCGATCACGACCGCGAGAAAAACGAGCCGCTCCCCAAGGAAGAATGGGAATTGGCGGTCGATCCGGCCAGTTGCGGGCAGTGCAATTTCTATGAACTCTGCAAGCCCGAATTGGAGGCGCAGGACTAGAAAAATGCCGCCGGCGTTTTTTTTTATTTTTCCCGTTGACCCGCGCCGGGGTTCTCTATACATTCCGTCCTTCTTAAGCGCCACTGGCACTTAAAACACGGCGCAGCCATAGCTCAATTGGATAGAGCACCTGACTACGAATCAGGAGGTTACAGGTTCGACTCCTGTTGGCTGCACCACTCCTTTTTGCCTCGCAATCAACAGGTTGCGAGGTTTTTTATTGCCCCTGCATTTTTCCCTTTCATCAGGATTCCCGAAAATGGGTGAGGACTCCCGACGACCTACAAAAGTGGCAAAGGCCAGTAGAGACAGCCGCTGACCCCCTTATTTTGTACGTTGTGCTTGCTGAATTCCCAATCGCTCCCTATGCTTTTTAAGTATTTTGTACGATCGGA
>NZ_JBFJYW010000085.1:0-12678 GCF_041622395.1 Pontiella sp.
CTACAGCGGCACCTTTCGACGCGTTGTTGCCAAAGCAAACTCGGCGCGTGAATAATTCAGGCTAGTACACTGGAAACCTTAAACTTTCGGATGATATTCAACCACCCGCTTCGCTAGAGGTCACAGAGGGGATCTGTATATATGAGCCTCTGTGCCCTCTGTGCCCTCTGTGGTGAAAATACGAAGTTCTAGGCGATACGCTGCACTAGGTTCGCGGGCTGCGCCACGCCTCGGCATTCCGTTGAACGTTTCCCGGAATCCCTCCTCTACAGTCCGTCCGGGAACAGGTCGCCGAGCTTGGGCTTGTCGCCGGGGCGCATTCGATGGGCGATGGGCTTGCGGGAATCGATGGCGCATTGGGCCATGAATTCCTGCGACGACATCACCTGGGCGCCGTCGCTGAGGACGGCATGCGCTTCCGCCCGGTCGGAGGTGACGACCAGGATCTTGCCGGGGTTGGAATACTTGGCAACAAGCCGTTCGATGACGGTGTCGGCGTTGTTCTTGCCGGAGGCGTAGAAGATTTCCAGATGCCGGGAGGTCAGGGCGGCGTCTTGTCCATATTCGCGCCCGTCGAAAACGATGGTGGTCTGGCGGGCCATGCGGTGCGCCGTCCCTTCGACCATCCGGACGAGCCGGTGCCGCGCGAGCTGGAGATCCGTTCCAAGCAGGGCGACCAGTTCGTCCACTACGTGGAGTAGGTTGTAGCCGTCGATGAGCAACCAGTCGGGACGCATCTATTTCCTCCGCAACCAACCGCGCAACGGTAAATTGCCCTCGATCAGATGCTCGAGTTTCCGTTTGAAGTCGTCCTTGGCGGCCAGTCCCTGCCGATAGATCGTTTCCGCTTTGTAGAAGTCGAGCATGTCGATGTCGACGATGGGCGGCTGCAGATAGATGTCGACCGGATGGTTGGCCAGCTTTTCCTGGGCCATGGCATCCATCATCACATTGTAGGTGTGGAACACGGCATCCAGCGGCGAGGGGATCCGCATTTTGGACCCGGAGGAGTCGCCCATGATATCGACGGCGATGCGGATGTCGCACTTGGGATCGAGCAGGTCGTGCGGCACGTTGTTCATCAGGCCACCATCGACCAAGACGCGGTTGCCGATAACCACCGGGGTGAAAATGTAGGGCAACGCCATGCTGGCCCGGACTGCGGGGAGCAGCTTGCCGGTGTCGAACACGACCTGTTCCTTCCGCCAAAAATCGGTCGCGACGATTTTGAGCGGGATTTCAAGTTGGTCGAAGGTGTCGATCTCCATTTGCTCGTAGAGGAAGCCCAGCAATTTGTCGCCCTTGAGGATCCCTTTCGGTTTCAGACTGAATTGCGGATCGATCAACTGCAGGAATTTGAACAGGTCCTTGTCGCGGAAAAAATTCTTGAACGACGATTTTTGGGGTTGGATGATCAGGTGGTCGATCATCTCGGCGATCTCCTGGGCCGTATGGCCCGAAGCATAGAGCGCGCCGAGAATTGCGCCGATGCTGGTGCCGGTGATGCAGTAGGGTTTGATGCCGAGTTCGTCGAAAACTTCAAGGATCGGGATATGTGCAAATCCCTTGGCGCCGCCACCGCCGAGTGCTAGTCCGATTTTTTTCATGAACGCACTTTAGGGCGTCCATTGGGCATCGGCAAGATATTCGGAAACAATGTCTTTATAGGTGCGGAGCCGTTGCTTTTTTTTTAGTTTTTTGAACATGGCGCGCCCGTTCGAAAGGGGCAGGGACTGGTAGGACCAGAACTCCTTCATTTTCCCCAGAACCGGATGGTCGCCATCCAAGATGGCTTCGTAGCGCGAAACCAGATCGTCGTGGAATTCGCGCAGGCGTTCAACCGGCGTTCGCTCGCCCATGGGGCCGCCTTTGATTTCCTCGCACAGAAACGGGTTGGCCAGCAGCCCGCGGCCCAGCATGAAGCGGCTGAGGGTCGGGAAGCGTTCGTGCACCGTGTTGAAAAAGGCGAGGGTGTTGATGTCGCCGTTGTAGCAGACCGGATGCTCCAGCAACTGGAGGGCCTCCGCGAAGGCATCGAGGTCGACCACGCCGTCGTACATCTGCTCCGCCGTGCGAGGATGGACGATCACCTCCGACAGCGGATAGGTGTTCAGCACGGGGATCAGCCGCATCAGCTCCGACTTGTCGGAGACGCCAAGGCGAACCTTGACGGAGATTTTGACGGGGCTGCGCTCGCAGACCTGGTCGAGGATGGCTGCCACCGTGTCGGGATAGGGCAGCAGGCCGGAGCCGCGCCGCTTTTTGCGGATCGGTTTGTGCGGGCAGCCCAGGTTCCAGTTGACCTCGTTGTAACCGAGATCGTGGAGGGCAATGTTCATCTGGACGAAGTCGTCGGCCTTGTTGCCGATCACCTGCGGAATGAGCGGCAGGCCGGAGTTGTTTTCCGGCAGCACGTCCTTGAGCAACTTCGGGTTGATCCGCTCCGCGTCGACGGTCGAGATGAACGGCGCCATCTCCACATCCAACCCCCCGAAATGCCGGACGTAGGCCTGGCGATAATGCATCGTGGTAATTCCACGCATCGGCGCCAAAATGAGCGTTGGTTCGGTTGCAGGCATGGTTGGGGCGGAATGACGGGATGGTCGGCTTGCGCCGATATCCCGTGGTTCCCGTAGTCCGGTCTAAATCAGGCCCGCGAGAGATACTTGCGGTCGCGGGTGTCGACCTTGATGATTTCGCCGGGCTCGATGTATTCCGGAACCTGTACGATCAGGCCCGTGCTGAGCGTGGCCGGCTTGGTTCTGGAAGTGGCCGAGGCCCCCTTCATGGCCGGCGGGCACTCTTCGATCTTCATGTCCAGCGTGTCGGGCAGACGCAACGTAAGGACCCGTCCGTCGGAAATGAGCGCGGTAATGCCTTCCATCCCTTCGATCAGGAACGGGAGCAACTCTTCCACATCCTCTTTGTTCAGCTCGATCGTTTCGTAGGTTTCCAGATCCATGAAGGCGTAAACGTCGCCGTTCACGTAGTCGAAGGAAACTTGCTTGGTATCGAACGAGGTTTCCTGCAGGGGGTCGTCACTGCGGTAGGTTTTGTCCACCTTGTTTTTCGTGGTAACGTTGCGGAAGCGGACTTTGTAAATGGTGCCGCCGCCGCGCGCCGTAGGCGACTGCTGCGTAATGTTTTCAATCACATGCGGGGTTCCGTCGATATCGATGACGGACGTCTTCTTCAAATCACAGGCCTTGACCATAAAATGCTCCTTGTTTGCAAACCGCGGAATATCTCTGAAAGCCCATGCCAGATCAAGTATTTAGGGCGGGGAAGAATGCGGGGGCGACGCGAGGTGTCGGCGCGTCACGAGTCGCGATTGACTCCGTTATTAATCATTGCGGCGGAGAACCCCGCGCCGAAGCCGTTGTCGATGTTGACCACGGTGATGTTCGGGGCGCAGGAGTTGAGCATCGTGAAGAGCGGGGCGATCCCGTTGAGGTGCGAACCATAGCCAACCGAGGTCGGAACGGCGATCACGGGGCAGGGGGCCAGTCCGCCGACCACGGAGGGCAGGGCGCCCTCCATCCCGGCAACGCAAACGATGCAACGGGCCTGCTGGATCTTTTCGTTATGCGCCAGCAGGCGGTGGATGCCCGCCACCCCGGCATCGTAGATCCGCTCGGCCTTGGCGCCGGCAATCGATGCGGTTTCAAAGGCCTCCTCCGCAACGGGAATGTCTGCCGTCCCGGCCGAGATAATCAGCACGCTTCCGGTTTTTTCGCGGGCACTTGCCGCAAGCACGATGGTCCGGCCGAGTACGTTGTAGACCAGGCGGGCATCGATTTTCCGCAGGCGTTCGAAGAGGTCCGGTTCGGCGCGGGTCAGCAGGATGTTGTCGTTGTGTCGTTCCAGTGCCAGGAAGATCTTTTCGATCTGCTCGTGGGTTTTGCCTTGGCAAAACACGACTTCCGGGTAGCCCGTCCGCAACGCACGGTGGTGGTCCACCTTCGCGAAGCCCATGTCTTCGAACGGCAGTTGCTTGAGTGTTGCGAGCGCTTCGGGAAGATCCACCTCGCCGGTTTTAAACCGGTTCAGCAGCGTCTCTAGTTTGTCGACTTCCATGGTCAGCCTCCGACTGTAAATTCTAAGTTCTAATATCTAAATTCTAAAAAAATCCCAAAACGAAAGGCCACAATGTTCAAATGGGTGTTCTGGCCCGAGTTTGAGATAGGTGCTTTATATTTGTTTGGAATTTAGGGTTTGGTTTTTAGGATTTCCACGGCGGGATGCCGGGAAGAAGTGCCTTGAATTCGTGAATCAGTTCGGCTTGGTACGCTTCGGAAAAACCGCCTGCGAGAAAGGCGTCGTAGGCTTCATCCATGAAGCGCACCCAGCTTTCCACCTCGTGGCCGGGGTTGATCGGGAAAAAGTTGCAGCCGATCGCCTGCGCGGCGGCCAGATCGCCCGGGGCGTCGCCGATCATCAGGATGGCGTTGGCTTTGTAGCGGTCGACGGCGGCCATGGTGAAATGGTCGATCTTGCTGCCCAGCTCGGGGCCCGCGATGACGGAAACATACTGCGCGAGGTTGTCGCGATACCAATCCTTCAGCAGCGCCACCGCCTGGGTTTGGGAAATCACAATGGCATCGGAATGTGCCTGGATGCGCTTCAGCGCGGCTTCGACCCCTTCGAACGGCGGCGGGGCGGGCATGTTTTTGTCGATGTCTTCGTTTAGATCGACGCTCCATTGATGGGCTTCGGCCAGCAATTTGCTGCCGGTCCGTTCGGCCTCCGCCAGGATGGTTGCATTGCCGAGGGGCTGGCCGGAGTCGCAAAAGATCCGCAGATCGGCCGGATCGGGGATGGTTGCCTTGTCCGCCGCTTCCGGCCAGTCACGCAGCAACTCGAAGGTTTTGCAAAGCCCGAGGAAGCGGTTGAGTCCGCGGTAGGTGGAGTATAGATAGGTGAACTCCGCCGCCGCACGAACTTGCGGTTCGATGGCTTCCAGGCCCCAGTGCTTGATGATCGCCGGATGAAAGTGCTCTTTCTGCTTCGTTTCCATCGTGTCGAACACGCAGCCGTCGGAATCGATGCCGACAAAGGTTTCGAAGTTGGGCAGAAAATTGATCAGGTCGTCTTTGTGAAATTCTCTCATATGCCGCGAAACACTAGGGCGGCAACGCCCGTAGGGCAAGCTTTCTGGTTCAAACTCGGGGGTCCTTTTTGGCTCGGAACGCCTCCGATGCATTTGCGGCGCTTTTTTATGGAAACGGTTCGGTCGGTCAGTTAAATTCCGCACCTATATTCATAAATCCGAATAAACGAATAGAGGTTTAGCCATGAGTAAAATCCGAGTTGATCACGTTTTTACCTCCGAGTCCGTTTCCGAAGGGCACCCGGACAAGGTTTGCGATCAGATTTCCGACGCCATTCTCGACGCATGTCTGGCCTTGGACCCCAAAAGCCGCGTAGCGTGCGAAACCTTGGCCACCACCAATTTGGTGGTGAATGCGGGCGAAATCACGTGCGACGGTTGGGACCAGGTCGATCCCGAAACGATTGCCCGCAATGTCTGCCGCGATATCGGCTACGATCGCGAAGAGCTGGAATTTTGCTGCGATACCTTCGAATACATCAACCGGCTCCACGGGCAGTCGCCCGACATCTCGCAGGGCGTAACCGAGGGCGCAGGGCTCTTTATGGAACAGGGAGCCGGCGACCAGGGCATGATGTTCGGCTATGCCTCCGATGCCACCGAAAGCCTGATGCCGGCGCCGCTGGCCTACAGCCACCTCCTGCTCGACGAACTGCAGAAGATCCGCAAGGCGGGCACCATTCCCTACCTCCGCCCCGACTCCAAGTCGCAGGTGTCCATTCTTCATGTCGAAGGCAAACCGGTTTCGATTGAAACGGTCGTCATTTCGCATCAGACCGACGATGTGCCGCTGGACCAGATCCGCGCGGACCTCATCAAGGTCTGCAAGGATGTGCTTGCTCCGACCGGCCTGCTGAAGGAAGACACCGAATATTACATCAACCCCACCGGCAAGTTCGTGATCGGTGGCCCCCACGGCGACGCGGGGCTGACCGGCCGCAAGATCATCGTCGACACCTACGGCGGCGTTGGCAGCCATGGCGGCGGCGCGTTTTCCGGCAAGGATCCGTCGAAGGTCGACCGCTCCGCCGCCTACTACTCCCGCTATGCCGCGAAAAACATCGTGGCCGCCGGATTGGCCAACAAGTGCGAAATCCAAGTGGCCTACGCCATCGGCGTTCCCAAGCCGCTGAGCATCAATGTCGATACCTACGGCAGTGGCAAGGTGGACGACCATCTGATCGAGGAAATCCTCAAATCCGGCCAAATCTTCGACTTCCGTCCCCGCGCACTGATCAACGATCTGGGCCTGATGACGCCGAACGGATGGTGCTATCGCGATTCCGCCGCCTACGGGCATTTCGGCCGTTCCCAGTTCCCGTGGGAAAAAACCGACAAGGTCGACGCGTTGCGTCGTGCGGTCAACCTGTAGGTGCCCGCCCCTTCGTTCTGAGGCGCGTTTCCCGGCAATCGGGAAGCGCGTTTTTTATGGGATCGAGTCCTGCCTTGAAGAAAATGCGCTAATGGGTATAGTGCGCTCACATTCTTTAAACCCCCAAAGCAATCTATGGCGAACAAGCGGAAAATCGAAAACCTGGAAACCTATATGCTGTCGGTTATCGACGGCTCGGAGAAGGGGAAAGGGCCAACCGCATTGCGGGTGTTGCTGAAGGGATTTTCATTGCTCTTTGCCCTCATTGTCCAAGTGCGCCTCAAGCTCTACAAGCACCGGATCATCCGTCCGAACACCCTGGGCTGCCAGGTGATCAGCGTCGGCAACCTGACCGTGGGTGGCACGGGCAAGACGCCGGTGGTGGAAGTGTTTGCCCGCAACCTCCAGCAGCAGGGCCGCAAGGTCGCCATCCTCAGCCGCGGCTATAAAAGCAAGGAAATGTCGTTTCGCGAAAAGATGATCCAGCGCGTCACGACCGGCAAAATCGAAACTCCGCCCCGCGTGGTTTCCGACGGCAAACGGCTGTTGCTCGATTCCTGGACGGCGGGCGACGAACCCTACATGCTGGCCTCCAACCTTCCCGAAGTGGCCGTGGTGGTCGATAAAGACCGCGTCAAGGCCGGAAAATACGCCATCAAGGAGCTCGGTTGCGATACGCTGATCCTCGACGACGGGTTCCAGTACCTGAAACTCGGCCATCGCCTTGATATTGCGCTGGTCGACCGCACCAATCCCTTCGGGCACGGCCATTTGCTGCCGCGCGGACTCTTGCGCGAGCCGATGCGCAACATCAAGCGCGCGGGCTTCATCTTCATTACGAAATGCGGGGACGCCGGCGAACCCGAACTCAAGGAAGAGTTGCGCCGCTTGAACCCGGTGGCCGAGATTTCCGAATGCCGCCATGCCGCCAAATATCTCAAGGATGTTTTCGGCGAGCAGACCTATCCGCTCGATTGGCTCAAGGGCAAGAAAATCGCCGCGGTTTCGGCCATTGCCGTTCCGGAGAGTTTCGAAGAGGCCCTGAAGTCGTTCGGCGCGGAAATCGTCTACACCCGCCGTTTCGCCGACCACCATCGTTTTTCCCAACAGGAAATCATCAATACCATCAACCGCAGCATCAAGCTGGGCGCCGAGGCCATCCTGACCACCGAGAAAGATGCCGTCCGCTTCCCGTTCGTCGACCGGCGCGATATCCCGGTGATCTACATGCGCGTCCAGATTGAAATGCTGAGCGGCGAGGAGGAATTCATGGATTGGATTTCACGCATCTGTTTCAAATCCCCGCAGTCGGCATGATGCAGGAACGCATACTCATTGTTGGATTGAACTGGATCGGCGATGCCATCATGAGCATGCCGGCCGTTCAGGCGTGCCGCGCCGAAAACCCCGATGCCCGCATTGCATTGCTGGTGAAACCCTATCTTAAACCGCTCTGGGAAATGCATGCGGTCCCCGACGACATCCGCTGTCTGGAACCCAAAATGTCGGACACCGTTGCCGGCCTGCGGGCGCAGCGGTTCGACAAAGCCTGCATTCTGCCCAATTCGTTCCGTTCCGCCTTTCTCCCAACCATGGCGGGCATTCGCTCGCGA
Source organism: Pontiella sp. (assembly GCF_041622395.1). NCBI lineage: Bacteria > Pseudomonadati > Kiritimatiellota > Kiritimatiellia > Kiritimatiellales > Pontiellaceae > Pontiella > Pontiella sp. The sequence continues at coordinate 8,096 of NZ_JBFJYW010000085.1, forward strand.
ATCGGCCTGAAAGGGGAGCTGCGCCGTTGGATGCTCACGGAAACCGTGCCGCTGTCCGGCGGGCACCAGATGAACGAATACTACCCGATCCTCGCCCCGGGGCACGCCGGGCGGGAGTTGCCGAAGTTGTCGGTTCCCGAATCCCGATTCGAGTCCGTCGGCGGCGACTATGCCGTCCTGATGCCGGGGGCCGCGCGCGGCCCGTCCAAAATGTGGCCGATCGACCATTTCGAGGCGTTGGCCAAGCGGATCCTCTCCGAAACGGAGCTCTCCATCGTATTGGCGGGTGGCGGCGGCGATGCCCCCGCCTGCGAAATGCTGGCCGCCAAGCTAGGCGGGCGGGCGCAAAGCGTTGCCGGAAAGACCACGCTCAAGGAGTGGGCGGCGTTGCTGAAGAACGGCCGCGTTTCCGTGGCGAACGATAGCGGTGGCATGCATCTGGCCGGCGCGGTCGGCGCCCCCGTCGTCGGTCTGTTCGGCATGACCAATCCCGACAAGACCGGCCCGTTGGCCGAGCGTTTCCGCATCATCCAGAACAGCACGGAGAAGGCGCGGCACATTGCCCGCGATTCCGCCGAGGCGCGGCAGGCGCTGGCCGACATCTCCCCGGAACAGGTTTTCGACGCGGTGCAAGAGCTGCTGGCATAAGAAAAGGCGGCCGTGGTTAGCGACCGCCCCGGTTTTGCAGAGGGAAAAGGAGAAAGAAAAACCCTCTGTAGATACCCAAGTTCGGTAGATCAGACCCAGAGCGTCCGGTTCTGTTCAAAAAAACGCCCGGAATATCCGGGCGTTTTTTGCATTGGGGGCTGCGCGATTAGGCGTGGTATTCCTGGATCGACTGGACGTCCCACTCGTTTTCCATGATGTACTTGATGGCTTTGACCGACGCCTCCGCGCCGGACTGCGTGGTGACGATCGGCAAGCCGCGCAGGATCGCTTCCGAGCGGATCTTGATTTCGTCGACGCGGGCAACCGGGCCGCTGGGGGTGTTGATCAGCAGTTGGATGCCCCGTTCCTTCATCAGATCGATCACGTTTTTCCCGTCTTCGGAAAGTTTGTGGGTCAGCGTCACTTCCAGCCCGGCACCGTGCAAGGCCTGCGCCGTGCCTTCGGTCGCGATCAGCTTGAAGCCGAGATCGACGAACTGGCGACCGACCTCGATGATCCAATCCTTGTCGCGGTCCTTCGCGCTGAGGAAGACGGCGCCTTCGGTCGGCAGCACCTGTCCGGCGGCAACTTCCGCTTTCCAGAACGCCAGCTCAAAGCATTTGTCGATCCCCATCACTTCGCCGGTCGATTTCATTTCCGGCCCGAGGATCGGGTCGACGCCCGCGAAGCGGTTGAACGGGAAGACGGCTTCCTTGACGGCATACCATTCCAGTTTCGGCTCGAAGCCGACGAGGTTCAGCTCCTGGAGCGTCTTGCCCATGGCGATCTGCGTGGCCACGTTGGCCAGCGGCACATTGGTTGCCTTCGAGACATAGGGAACCGTGCGCGAGGCGCGCGGATTGACTTCGATGATATAGAACTCGTTATCTTTCACCGCGATCTGCGCGTTCATCAGGCCCTTCACGCCGATCTCCATGGCCATGGCGGCGCAGGCTTCCTTGATGCGCGCCACCATTTCGTCGGTGAGGGTGTAGGGCGGGATCGAGCAGGCGGAGTCGCCGGAATGGATGCCCGCTTCCTCGACGTGTTCCATCACTCCGCCGATATAGACGTCGGTGCCATCGCAGACGAGATCGACATCGACCTCGATCGCGTGTTCAAGGAAACGGTCGATCAGCACCGGATGGTCCGGGCTGGCCGCGAAGGCGGCATTGACGAACGGCTCGAGTTCCTCTTCTTCGTAGGCCACCATCATGGCGCGGCCGCCGAGGACGAACGAGGGGCGGATCATGACGGGGAAACCGATGCGGTGGGCGATGGTCTCGGCTTCGGCCAAGGTGCGCGCGGTGGCGGATTCCGGCTGCTTGAGCTGGAGCCTGTCGAGCAGCTGGCGGAAGAGCTCGCGGTCTTCGGCGGCGGCGATGCTCTTGGGCGAGGTGCCGAGGATCGGCACGCCGGCTTCCAGCAGGCGGTCGGCCAGGTTGAGCGGGGTCTGGCCGCCCATCTGGACAATCATGCCGAGCGGTTTTTCGGCTTCGTAGATGTTCATCACGTCTTCGAAGGTGAGCGGCTCGAAGTAGAGCTTGTCCGAGGTGTCGTAGTCGGTCGACACGGTTTCCGGGTTGGAGTTGACCATGATGGCCTCGTACCCCATTTCGCGCAGCGCTTTGACGGTGTGGACGCAGGAATAGTCGAACTCGATGCCCTGGCCGATGCGGTTCGGGCCGGACCCGAGCACGATGACGCTCGGCTTGTCGGTCTTGCGCGTTTCGTCGAGGTCGGCGTAGCAGGAGTAGAAGTAGGGCGTCGAAGCTTCGAATTCGCCGGCGCAGGTGTCAACCAGGCTATAGACCGGAATGATACCCAGCTTTTTGCGGAGCGCGCGGATCTCGTTCCCGCGGCAACCGCGCAACGCACCGATCTGTTCGTCGGAGAAGCCGTTTTTCTTGGCGTATCTCAGCAGGTCGTAGTCGAGCGCGTCCGCATCCTTGATTTGCTTTTCGATCTCAACGATCTGCAGGATCTGGTCGATGAACCACGGATCGAGCTTGGTCATTTCCTGGACCTTCGCAATGGAATAGCCCCGCTTGAGCGCCACCTTGATCGCGATGGTGCGCTCGGTGCACGTGGTCAGCAGATAGTCGTCGAGCTTCTCGGCCTTCAGCTTGGCCTCCGCCTTCAGGTCGAGCCCGTCAACGCCGATTTCCAGCGAGCGGAACGCTTTCTGCAGCGACTCCTTGAAATTGCGGCCGATCGCCATGGTTTCGCCGACCGATTTCATGCTGACGCCGAGCTTCGGGCTGGCGGACGGGAACTTTTCGAAGGTAAAGCGCGGCAGCTTGGTGACGACGTAGTCGATCGATGGCTCGAAGCAGGCCGGGGTTTCCTTGGTAATGTCGTTGGGCAGCTCGTCGAGCGTGTAGCCGGCCGCCAGCTTGGCCGCCAGTTTGGCGATCGGGAAGCCGGTCGCCTTGGATGCTAGGGCGGAGGAGCGGGAAACGCGCGGGTTCATTTCGATCACGGCCAAGCGGCCGGTTTCCGGGTGGATGCAGAACTGGACGTTGGAACCGCCGGTTTCGACCCCGATAATGCGGAGTACGGCCAGCGAGGCGTCGCGCATGGTCTGGTATTCGCGATCCGTCAGGGTCTGGGCCGGAGCCACCGTGATCGAGTCGCCGGTATGGATGCCCATCGGGTCCATGTTTTCAATGGCGCAGATGATGACGCAGTTGTCCTTCTTGTCGCGCATCACTTCCATCTCGAACTCTTTCCAGCCGAAGACGGATTCTTCCAGCAGCACTTCCGTTGTCAGGGAGGCTTTGAGTCCGCCCTCGGCAATGACCATGAGTTCTTCCATGTCCTGTGCAATGCCGCCGCCGGTTCCGCCCAGCGTAAAGGAGGGGCGCACGATGATCGGGAAATCCAGTTCTTCGGTGGCAACGCGTTTGGCCTCTTCCAGATCGTGCACTTCATAGCTGCGCAGGGTTTCGATGCCGACTTCCGCCATGCACTGCTTGAACAGGTCCCGCTCTTCACCGCGCATGATGGCATCGTATTTCGCGCCGATCATTTCCACGCCGTATTTTTCCAGAATGCCGAGTTCCACCAGTTTCATGGCGGCATTGAGCGCCGTCTGCCCGCCGAGGGTCGGGAGAATGGCGTCCGGCCTTTCCTTGATGATGATCTTTTCGATCGCTTCCGGCGTGATCGGCTCGATGTAGGTGCGGTCGGCCGTGGCCGGGTCCGTCATGATCGTGGCCGGGTTGGAGTTGATCAGCGAGATCTTGTAGCCCTCTTCCCGCAGCGCTTTGCACGCCTGGGTGCCGGAATAGTCGAATTCGCAGGCCTGGCCGATAACGATCGGCCCGGAGCCGATAATAAGAATGTGGTGGATGTCTTCTCTCTTTGGCATAGTATCTTCCTCAACGCAAAGGCGCAAAACGCGCCGAGTTTCGCAAAGTTAATTATAAATCATTTACAATTCGGTTAATTCCATCTTTCAGCAACGGTTCATGGAAATTGATGATCAGGGCCAGTTTGATTCCGCTTAATTTCAAATAAGTCAGGGTTTGAGCCTTATCAATCCGGGAAACGGTTTCCACGGCCTTGTTCTCCACAATTACTTTTTGGTCTACCAAAAGATCTATTCGGTAATCAGTTTTGAGCGTTTTACCTTTATATTGCAGGGGCTGATATTTCTGCCGCTCATACGGGATGTTCCGCAGATCCAGCTCGCAGCACAGGGCTTCTTCATATGCACTTTCAAGAAGACCGGGGCCTAAATGGCGATGTACTTCAATCGCCGCCCCGATGATTTCTTTTGAAAGTTCATTTTCAGTCATGCTTTGCGAGCCTTTCTTTTCTTTGCGGCTTTGCGTTTCAACCTACTCCCATTCGATGGTGGACGGCGGCTTGGAGCTGATGTCGTAGCAGACCCGGTTGACGCCGCGCACTTCGTTGATGATGCGGTTGGA
>NZ_JBFJYW010000086.1:0-12624 GCF_041622395.1 Pontiella sp.
CCCCACTTTTTCCAACTCGCTTCACTCATGCGTTCATCCATTCCTTTGCCATGCGCCTTGCCGAAGAGCCGAAACTCCGGCCTACCGTTTATTCAGGCCATCCAAGGCCGCCACTTTATAGGCTTCGGCCAGCGTGGGATAGTTGAATACGCTGTCCCGGAAATACGCCAGCGTGCCGCCCAGACTGAAGACGGCCTGGCCGATATGAATCAGCTCCGTGGCGGCTTCGCCGATGATGTGGATGCCGAGAATCTTCAACGTTTCCGGATCAAACAGAATTTTGAGATAGCCGCTTTCGAGGCCGAGGATTCCGCCCTTGGCCAGCTCGTCGAACCGCGCGGCCCCGAATTCATACGGAACCTTCAGGCGGGTCAGCTCCTGCTCGGTCTGGCCGATCATGGAGATTTCGGGAATGGCATAAATCCCATAGGGCAGCGGCCCGGCCGACAATTCGGGGGATGGGCTGAACATGTGGCAAGCGGCCAGCCGCCCCTGCTCCATCGAGGTCGCCGCCAGCGCCGGAAATCCAATCACATCGCCGGCGGCATAGATGTGGGCGACCGCCGTTTGATAGTGCTCGTTCACGGCGATTCTGCCGCGTTCATCGGCGCTCAACCCGGCGGCCTGGATATTCAGGGTATCGGCATTGGTTTGCCGCCCGACGGCATATAAGAACGCTTCGGACCGGATGGTCTTGCCGCTCTCCAGCTTCACGCACACCCGGCCGCGATCATCCTTGCCGACCGCCTGAATCGTTTCGCCCAGCCGCAGGGTCACGTTTAGATTGCGCAGATGGAAGATGAGCCGCTCAACGATTTCCTGGTCCACGAAATCCAGCAGCTGCGTTTTCTTGTCGATAATGGTCACCTCGATGCCCAGCGCGGCGAACATCGAGGCATATTCCAACCCGATAATCCCCGCCCCGGCAACCACGAGTTCATCCGGGAGAAATTCCAAATCGAGGATTTCGTCGGAGTCGATGATGACCTGCCCGTCGTAAGGGATTTCAGGATTCCGCAACGGGTGCGTCCCGCAGGCGATGAGGATGCGGTCGCCCTGCAGGATCTCGTCCGGCCGGTCGTCGTTGGCTATCGCCAGCGTATGTTCATCGACGAACCCGGCCTGGCCATAATACAGATCCACTTCGTTGCGCCGGAGTTGCGCCTGAATCACCTGCATTTCGCGCGCCTCAACCATCCGGACCCTGCGTCTGAGATCGAGGTGGCTGATTTCCTCTTTTACCGCATAATCTTTCCCGTAGAAAACCCGTTGCCGCAATCCCGAAAGGTAGAGGATGGCCTCCCGCAGCGTTTTGCTCGGAATCGTGCCGCCGTGCAGCGACACGCCGCCAACCATGCTTTTCCGGTCGATGAGGGCAACCGAGTGCCCCCGTTTGGCGGCTTGGATCGCCGCCTTCTGGCCCGCCGGCCCCGAACCAATCACCAATAGATCATACGTGGAGTTTCTCTTCGTCGTCATCCGTTCGCCCCGCTTTTTTGTCAATCAACGCTAGCCTGTGCCACCCGGCCAATGGAAGCCAAATGTCCTGCCGTTCACGACGGGCCCGACGCGTCGCCGCGGTCCTGCTTGAGCCCCGGCGCCGGGCCGCACCCGCCCGTTCAGACCGGGTCGGAGACGGGATTTTTCATGAACGCCTCAACCTCGGAAATCCGGCTGAATCCGAGCATCGTGCGCGCGATGCTTTGTGCCTGTTGCATGGTGACGGCTTCCACCGCCCGCTGGACATCCGGCATGCGGCGCGGGGCAACGCTGAGTTTGTCGATGCCGGCCCCCAGCAGGAACGGGATCATTCTCGGGTCGCGCACGATATCGCCGCAGATGGACACGTCGCACTCGAAGCGCTTGCCCTCCGCGGCCACGATCTCGATGGCGCGGAGAATGGCCGGGTGGTAGGCCAGATAGAGCCGGGACACCATGGCATTGGTACGGTCGACGGCCAGCATGTATTGGATCAGGTCGTTGGTTCCAATCGACATGAAATCGACCGTTTTCGCAAAATCGGCGGCCTGGGCGACGGCCGAGGGAAGCTCCACCATGATGCCCAGCTTGGTTTCGCGGTTATAGGCGACCCCGCGCCGCTCCAGCTGCTGCATGCACTCCCGAACCAGCTCGCGCGCCTCGACGAACTCATCGATGGAGGAAACCAGCGGGAACATGATTCGCGCGTTGCCGCCGGCGCCGGCGCGGAGCATGGCGCAGAGCTGTTCCGAAAAAACATCCTTGTTCCGCAGCAGGAACCGGATGCCCCGCAGGCCGAGAAAGGGATTGTCCTCTTCGACGCCGCCCTGGTAGGCCAGCAGCTTGTCGCCCCCGATGTCGAGGGTCCGGAAGGTCACCTCGCGGCGGCCCATGGACTGCACGATGCGGAGATAGACCTGGTATTGCTCCTCCTCGGTGGGAAAGGCGTCGCGGATCAGAAACGGGAATTCGCTGCGATAGAGCCCGACGCCCTCGGCATTGAACGAGTTTGCCGACTCGAGGTCGCTCAGCAGGTTGATGTTGGCGTAAAGCCGGATGCGGGTGCCGTCCGCCATGTGGGTCTCCGTCTTGACCGACGGCACGGACTCGAGCTTGGCGGTCGCCTGGCGTTGCCGCAGATACGCCGCTCGCATTTTGCGGGAGGGCTGGACGAACACCAAACCCTGGATGCCGTCGATCAGCAGTTCGGAGTCATCCTGTATCCGCGCAAACATTTCGGGGCCGACCATGACCATCGGCTTGTGGAGCGAGCGGCAGATGATCGCAATATGGGCGGTGACCCCGCCTTGCATGACGAACCCCTCCGCCTTTTCGGTCGCGAGCTTGAGCACATCCGAGGGCAGCAGCGTATCCGCCAGGATAATCTGTCCGCTGTAGTCCACCTGCGCCCGGTCGCCGCCGATCAGGTTTTCCAGCAGCCGATGTCCGAGATCCTTCAGGTCGTGCTCTTTTTCCCGCAGGCGCTGGTTGGTGCTCGTTGCCAGGATATCGGCATAGCCGTTGACCACCTCCACCAGCGCATCCACGGGCGAGATCCCGGACGTGATCAGCCGCCGGATCTCGCCGGAAAACTTCTCATCGGCCAAAATCAAAAGATGGGCGCTGAAAATCAGCTGGGCGACATCGGAGAGCATTTCGCCGGCATCGATCTGCAGCTCTTTGAGTTGCCGCTCGCTCTTGGCCAAGGCGCGGTCGAAATCGTCGATCGTCAGGGTGGAAGGCGCGGACGCCGGCGCGCGGAACCGTCCGGCCCGGCCCGAAACGATCAGCCGGGCCCGCCCCATCGCAATCCCATCGCTGGCGGGGAGCCCCTTGATCTGCTCGGGGGCGGCCTCGACCGGCCTCGCCGCCGGAGGCTCTTTCCGGCGGTGCAACCCCATCAGCAGCTCCGCATTTTCGATGACGGCCGCCAACTGAAGCCCAATGGTTCTGAGCACCATCTCATCGGTTTCGTCATAATAGTCGGGCTGGACATCCTGCACCACCAACACGCCCACCCGGCTGAGCTGGCGGCGGATCGGCACGGCCATAAAGGCCGGGTATCTTTCTTCGCCGCTCCCGGCGACCGGATAAAAATCCGGGTGGTCGGCGGCGCGCCCCGCGCAGACCGAACGCAATTCCTTCATGGCGAGGCCGACGAGCCCCTGTCCCAAGGGAAGTTCGAGCTGGCCGATGGCTTCCTTTTCCAGCCCCTGCGTCGCGCGCAGCGTCAGCATGCGCGTTGCGTCGTCGTAGATGTAGATGGAACAGACGGCCGACCGCATATGGTAGGCCACCACGCTCACGGCGGACTGCAGGAAATCATCCAAACTATTGCTTTTTTCAAAGAGCGAGGAGAGCTCCTTGAGATCGAACGTCATATTGATGTTTGCCTTGCCCATAGCAACCTCGATTGGTCTTGCTTCATGAATTGGGTAAAGTGGCCGGATCCGAACAGAGCACGACACGCTTTCGCTATGATTTACATTGTAGATCTTTCCCGGGATCCTGCAACTCCGATTCCGGCTTCATTCAGGCGCGGGGCTCCGTTTTCCGCTGGATAGTGAATAAATTATGTCGTCCGGCATCTGGCCGGGTGCTTTAATGCCGTTATGCTAAGCATAGGACAAAGGCAAGACCCCGAGGGATTCAACAAGTGATTACGATCGTTTTACTGCTCGGCCTGTTTTTCTTGCTGTGCCTATCGGCCTTCTTCTCCAGCTCCGAGTCGGCGCTTTTCTCGCTCGATCCCCTTCAGGTGCGGCGCATCGGCGCCAAGAAGCCCGGCGCCGGCCGGCGGATTGAGCGGCTGTTGTCGAGCCCGTCGCAACTGCTCTCCGCGATCCTGATCGGGAATACGCTCGTCAACGTGGCCGCCTCGAGCCTGGGGCATTCCCTGATCAAGCATGCCCTCCCCCGCTACGGCATCTTCATTGCGGTTCCGACCATCACCCTGATGCTGCTGGTCTTCGGGGAGGTCACCCCGAAACGCTTCGCGCTGCACATGCCCGAGCGCATCGCGGTGCTTTTTGCCGTACCGATCGATCTGTTCGCGCTGTTGACGAAGCCGCTGAGCGGAGTGTTCAGCGCCATCGACCGCATGCTCCATCGCGGCCTCGGCTCAACCGCGCTGACGGAGGACGAATTCCGGGTGGCCTTGGTCAAAGGCGAGAGCGGCGGACTGCTCAAATCCGAAGAACGCAATATCATGGAAGGGATCATCCGCCTCGAGGGCTTGTCAGCGGCGGACGTCATGACGCCGCGGATCGACCTCGTGGGAATCGACCCCGATCTGCCCGCGCCGCAAATCCGTGCCATAGCCCGGGCGGCCCACTTCAAGTTTCTGCCGGTTTACAAAGAGAGCATCGACCACATCATCGGGTTTCTCGATGTCCGGAACTTCCTGCTACATCCGGAGGCTTCCGTCGATGACTGCATCATCGCCGCCCCCTGCATTCCCGAAACCCTGCCCGTGGACAAACTGCTGATGTTCTTCCGAAAGAAGAAGGTCCGGGTGGTATGCGTCCTCGACGAATTCGGCGGCACCGCCGGAATCGTGACCCAGGGCGACGTCGCCGAAGAAATTGTCGCCGATGCGGAGCTGGACATTCGCGAAACGAAGGTCGGCGCCAAACCGCTCGACAAAAACCGCTGGCTGGTGGGCGGCGATACCAGCATCAATGAAATGAACGATGATTTGGGTACCGCCATCGTCCCGGGCAACTTCACGCGCGTGAGCGGATGGCTGCAGGACGAACTCGACCGGATTCCCCGCCGCGGCGACGTGGTCGAGACGGATCGGTTCCGGGTGATCGTACGCACCGTCAAACAGCGGCGGATCCTTTCCGTGGTCCTGGAGCTCAAACCGGCGAAGGAGGAGAGGCCATGACCCTCCTCCTGAAACTGCTGGCGGTGATCCTCTGCATCTGCGGCGCCGCCTTTTATTCCGGCATCGAAACCGGAGTGATTTCGATCCGCCGGCTACGGTTGCGCCACCGGTTGCGGCAGGGCGACGCGGCAGCCAAAAAACTGGCCTTCTTCCTGGAAGAACCCAACCGGCTTTTGGGCACCACCCTGGTGGGAACCAACCTGTTTGTCGTGCTGGCCTCCATTCTCGCATCCAGTCTTTCGAGCCAGCTGGCGGGACCGGGCGGGCAGGTGGTCGCCGGCCTGCTGGTGTCCGCCGGGTTGCTGGTGTTCGGCGAGTATATACCCAAGGCGTGGTTCCGCGCCTATCCCTATCTCCGTTCCGCGCGCTTCGCAAACGTGCTCTTCGTCTCCTGGAAGATCTTTTATCCCTTCGGGGCGGCCGTCACCTGGATTGCCGGGCTGGTGGTCCCGAAACAAGCGTCCGGCCGGCAGGACCTCTGCAGCCTCGCCACCCGCGACGAGCTCAAGATTCTCACGGTGGAGGCCGAACAAAACGGGGTCCTCTCGCCGGAAGAACGCACCATGATCCATCAGGCCGTCGAGCTGGCCGAAAAAACCGCCGCCGACATCCAGACCCCGCTGGCGAAGGCGGTGGTCGTCGAAGCCGCTTGCAGCACGGCGCAGCTGTTGGAGCTCGCCCAAAGCAACAACTACACGCGCTATCCGGTCCAACAGGCCGGCGGATCGGGATTCGAGGGGGTTATCGACCTGTTCGACGTCTTGACCGGCGGCGCGGTCGACACGATCGCACCCTACATCCGCAAGGCGGTTTTGATTCCCGGCAGCACGCCGGCAGACGACATCATGCCCCGGCTCCGAATGGCCCGCCAATCGATGGGCTTGGTCACGGACAGCGAGGGCGTAGTGATTGGCCTCGTTACGACCGACGACATCCTCAATCAGATTGTTGGCGGGGGCCCGGCGCCGGCTTGAGGCTCTTTTGTTTCGCCTCCCGGTCTTTTTGCTGCAACCCCACCTCCTCTTCGCGGGCCTGCGAAAGCGCGGAAGCCAGGATCCCGGTCGGAACCGCAACAACGCCCAGCCCAACGGTCAGGACAAAGAACGTGAACACCCGGCCGCCGGGGGTGATCGGATAGACGTCGCCATAGCCCACCGTCGTCAGCGTGGTGATGGCCCACCAAAGACTGTGGAAAACCGATTTGAACTGCTCCGGCTGGGCCCCGTTCTCGAAATAATAAATACCGACGGCCGAGAGAAAGAGCAGCATCGCCGCCACGAAGCCAAACAGCGCCAGCTCCTCCTTCGCGATTTTCAAGGCGCGATTGAACCGCCGAACGGCCTGGTTGTATTTCAGCAACTTGAGGATGCGCACCAGGCGCAGCAGCCGGAACACCCGGACCGCGCGCAGATCCAGCCCCGTCGCAAGATAAAACGGCAGGATCGCCGCCAGATCCACCAGCCCATAGAAGCTGAAAACAAACCGGGTCTTCTTGTCGGCAACCCACAGGCGAAGGATATATTCCGCCGTAAACACCATCACCGTCACGATTTCCACGACCCGGAGCATCCCCTGCGTCCGCTCCGAAAGGTCCGGCAACGTATCCATTGAAAAGGAGGCGAGCGAAAGCAGAATCAGCGCCTGCACGGTGTACGCAAAAACCTTCCCGCCCGGGTGGTCGGGATTATTGACGATTTGATTGATGGCCTCTTTGCCGATCACTGCCCAGCCTCGTTAACCTTCGTGGAATCGCGTAGCAAATGCCGACATCATAGGGAACGCCCCTGCCGGATATCGAGGAAATAAAGAGGCCGCGGCCCCATGCGGACTACTCAACCGGAAGTTCGGGGCGGGCGGCCCACTCCGTCCAGCCGGCGTCGTACCATTTCACATCGGTGTACCCGAGCAGGTGCACCAGTACAAACCTCGCCTGGCTGGCCTGATGGCCGGTGCGGCAGTGGACGATGACCGGGGTGTCCTTGGAGGGGATCAGCCGCGCATAGGCAACCGCCAGCTCCTCCACGGGTTTCAGCAGCGGGAAGGAGTCGTCCGGGACGATGTCGTCGGTATAGGGCCGGTTGATCGCGCCGGGGATGTGGCCGCCGCGCGCCTCGTCCTGTTTCGTGCCGGAAAAATAGTCTGCCGGACGGGCATCGAGAACCACGGTGCCGGGTTGGCCGAGAGCGGCCAGCACCGCGCCGGCCCCGACCGTAAAGGCGTCCGCTTGATCGGGAGCGGAATACGCCGAGGGCCTGGCATCGGGAAGCAAGGTGCTCTGCGGCAGCTTTTCAAAGGCCCACTTCGGGAAACCGCCCTGCAGCACCGCATAGCGACGGTGCCCGAGCCGCTCACATGCCAGGCCCGCCAGCGTGGCATCCTGCATTTTTTCGCCGCCAACCCATACGACGAGGTCGTCCGGTCCGATCCCGAGGAGCGAAAAATGCTCCGCGAGCATCGCGGCGGGCAGCAGCGAAGACGGACGGCCTTCCACGCTGCCGCGCAGGCTTTCAACGTTCAGGCTAAATGAGCCGGGAATATGGCCGCCGCTGTAGTCCGGTTGCGCGCGCAGATCGATGATCTTCACCGCCGGGTTGTTCAGGTGGGCGGCCAGCCAACCGGTTTCTACCAGGCCGGGCGTTGCGAGGTCGGCGGTTTCGCCGACCGCGGTTGCGGCGTTGCCTTTTGGGGGTTCCGGCGCGAGAAAGAAGGCGCGCCATGCGTTGATTTTTGCGGCGCGCACGGCCGGCACCGGCTCGGCGTGCAGGGAGACGGGTTTCAGGCATTGGTCGAGAAAGCCCTCCAGACCGTCGGTCAGCAGGTAGACATTGGCGAACCCGAGCCGCGCCAGGCTGTCGCGCGCCTGTGCCGGATGGGTCATGCCGTTGGAATAGAGAACGATCAGCCCCCGGTTTTGATCGGGCGCAAGTGCTGCGGGCAGGTCGGCGGGCGGTATGTTGACGGCCGAGCGGATGTGGAAACGGGCATATTCGCCGGGCGTGCGGATATCCACCAGCCGAATGGTCTCGCCGCCGAGCAGGCGGTCGGCCAGTTCCTGCGGCTCGATGTGGTCGCTGCCGGTCTCCAGGTTTTCCAGCAACGTTTGTTCCGACATGAACGGACGCGGTGCGTCGGTTTTTCCCGACAAAGCAAACAGGCCAACCGCGCCGGCGAGCAGGGTTGCGCTGAAGGTCTTCAAAAACGGCGATCGCCAGAGGGTGTCGTTCCGTCCCTGCTTCACGCCCAGAAATTCCAACCCCCAGAAACACCCGATGGCGAGTGCGGTGAAGCCCAGCGCAAACGCGGCCTCCGATATGCCGAACGCGTCGAACGCGAAGAGCACGCCTCGGTCGGTTGCCGAAAGCGGACCGATGAGCGGGTAGACCTCGTTATACAGAATGCTGCCGCCGACGATCCCCAACAGAAAGACCAGCGCATCGATGCGTCCCGACGCAATGCCGACCGCACCGGTGCCCGGACACCAGCCGCCCACGGCAAAGCCGACGCCAAACAGCAGCCCCCCCAGAATCTGGGGCACATAGCGCGTCGGAAGAAAATAGACGTTCTCCAGCGTCACCCAACCGGCGGCCTTGGCGTAGGCCAGACCGAGCATGGCCGTAATGACCGCGGGCATCATGACCTTGATCACCGACATGTCGCGGAAGTAAAAGACGCCCGACAGCCGCCGCGAGCTGCCGAAGCCGGCCTTTTCAAGCGCGGTGCCGAACGCGATGCCGAAGAGGAAGCTGACGAACATTGCGGCCGACGAGTCGAGCAGGCCATTTGAAAAAAAAGTGCTAATCATGCCACTGCCTCCTGACGAACCAGGCGGCGGCGTATCCGCCGGCAAACATGAAAACCAAAAACAGCAGGCTGCCGCTGAGCAGCGCGGCACTGCCGGACAACGCCTGGCCGGACGTGCAGCCGTTGGCAAGCCGGCTTGCAAAGCCGGCCAGTAGGCCGCCGACCAGCGCCAGCACCAGACGCTTGCCGCGGGAACAGGAGGCGCCCCGCTCCACCTGAAGCTTGCAGCGGTTGGCGCGCAACGCGGAGATCAGGCCGCCGAAGAACACCCCCGCCAGCATGAAGACCAGATAGTAGTGCATCGGGTTTTCGCCCCACCGCCCGAAATAGTCGCTGGCCAAGGTGTGCGCGGGCGCAAGCTTCAGCTCCAGATAGGCCCCGAAACGGGCGAGTCCGCCGGAGGCCCCCAGTCCCGTGCCGAGAACGAGGTACGATGCAAGCAAGGTGAGGCCAAGAAGCACCCCCGCGAGATACGGGTTCATGAACGGCTTCGGCGCGGATTTCACGGTGGGTTTCCCGTTCATGGTCAGCACCCCGCGCTTTTCTTTTTCGGTGCCGAAGGGACCGGCACCGGTGCGGCGGCCGGGGCTTTGGGCGCGCCCGCAGCAGGAAGCGGAACCGACTGAATGGCCGAGCCGGCATCGGCCTTGTTCCAGTAGGCTTCCAGCCCGCCAAAGAGCACCTTGATCGGCCGGTTGGTTTTCTGAGCCAGGATACCGCCCGCCGCCATGGCGAGCGAGCCGTCGCGATCCACGATCACCAGGGGGGACGCGCCGACCAAATAGGCCGGGTTGCCGATCAGATCGGCCAGGTCCACGTTGCGCGAACCGGGCAGGTTGTAGTCGCGGAAATGCGCCGGCGGGCGGATATCCACCAGATCGAAGGTTCCGGGCAAATCCATGAGCATGCGTTTGAGTTGGGCCGCTTCCATGGCATCGGGAAGTTTAATGGTGCGCGTGGGCAGGCTGGCGGCCGTACCGGGGCCGGTGGGCTGGATGGTGGGGAATCCCGCTTCGATCCAGGCTTCGCTGCCGCCCACCATGCTCGCCACCTGCTTGAATCCGGCTCGCTCAAGCACGCCGATGCCCAGGCTGCTGCGGTAGGCGGAGTTGCAGACGGTTACCACCTGCTCGTCCTTCGCCAGCTTGACGGGCGCCAGCGCTTCCATCTGGTTCAACGGGATGTTGATGACATTGCCGATCCGCAGTCCCATCCATTCGGCGGGCAATCGTACGTCGACCACGATCGGCGCGGTGCCGTTCTGCATGCGTTCGTAAAGATCCCGCGCGGAAATCGGTTCGTTCTTGTACGCCGGCAGGTTGGCGTTTTTCCACATCTCGAACGTCAACGCCCCCGCGACGGCGTAACCGACGCGATGCAGGCGGAAGGCCGCCTCCTCCATCTCCTCCGGACTGCCGCACAGGACAACGGAGCTGCCCCAGGGCACCATGATGCCGGTCCAGGTCTCCAGCCGGCCGCGCAGGCCGATGTTGACGGCGTTCGGAATGTGCCCGGCGGCAAACGACTGCGCATCGCGCAGGTCAACTACATAGAATGTGGCGGTGTCCGAGAGCGATTGATCGCGCGGCGCGGCGGGCGGTTCGGCCGTCCAGTCCACCAGCGGCGGGCCGTTCCGGTTCATGGCGGCGTTGTGCTTGAAATAGGCCGGTGCTTCGGGCAGGCCTTCGAGCACGGCGGTAATGAAATCGTTTTTGGCGGTATGCTGCAGATAGGTATTGGAGGTGCGCTCGGCCCCGATGGTCGAGGATGGCTCGTCGCTCAGGTGGGCGCCGCACAGCGAACCCGCGCCATGGGCGGGCAGCACCACCACACGGTCGTCCAGCTTGGAGAGCTTGTTGTGCCAGGTGTCGAAACTCATTCCGGCCAACGAGGCGGCGGCCATGGTGCCGCCCATCAGGTCGGGGCGGCCGATGGAGCCGACAAAAAGCGTGTCGCCCGTCAGCAGCGCGGACGGCCGTTTGTCTTTGTCGATCACCAGCATGCACATGCCGTCGGGGGTGTGGCCGGGGGTGGCGATGAACCGGAGGGTTGCTTCGCCCCACGGCAGGCTCGCGCCGTCATCGAGCGCCTGAATCGGATATTGCGCACCGCTGGCCGTGTTTTGATAGATCGGACACCCCAGGGCATGAACCAGTTCGGTGTGCCCGGCAACGAAGTCCGCATGCGAATGGGAGAGGAAAACCCCCTTGATCGTCCACCCCTCCTTTTTCGCCGTGTCCAAATAGACCTGGATATCGCGGTCCGGGTCGATCACCAGCGCTTCGGAGTCGCTGACGAGCATGTAGGAATAGTGCGATAGGACGGCCAGGTTGAACTGCACGATTTTCACCCCGGGATATTCGTAGGTTTTCTCGGGGGTTTGTATTGCGGCGGTATCCGCGTGCGACGCGGCTTCGGCATCCTTCACCGTCGCGGCGGTGGCCCGCGATGAGATGGCGATGAACGCGGCCAGCATAAGCAGCGTTCGGGAGAGACAGCTCGAGAGCAGCATTTGATTCATCACGACCTCCTGTTGGTCAATTGTGTCCGCTTAAAGAACCCGCAAACCCAAACCCCTTCAGCGATGTACGTATTTTCACCGCCATTTCCATGGCGTCAAGTACATTGCAAAACAACCGCGTCATCACGAGGTCATCTTTGGACTTCTGTTGTGAATTGAATCTATGACAACTCTTTTTTTTGAGGTACAACCCATCCTGAAAGTGAGGAGATGCAATGAAGGTGATGATTCTCTATGCGAATGCCGGCAACGGGCACCGTCGGGCCGCCGAGGCGCTGGCCGCCATCTGCGAACAGGACGACCGTTTTACGCAAGTCCGGCTGCTCGATGCGCTCGAATACACCAACAAGGTTTTCGAGGAGCTCTATGCCAAACTCTACATCGAAGCCGTGAAAAAAATTCCGACCATCTGGTCCTATGCCTTCGACGAAACCGACCAGCCCTGGGAAAAGGAAAAGGGCCGCATGCTGCTGCACCGCCTGAACGGGTTGCCGCTGGCCCGGCAAATCAAGAAGTTCCAGCCCGACCTCTGCCTGTGCACCCACTTCATGCCCGCCGACATCGTTTCGACCCTGCTGCGCAAGGACGACATCAACACCGATCTCGCCGTGGTGGTCACCGACTTCTATGTGCATGCCACCTGGCTGGAGCCGTATGTCAACCGCGTCTACGTGGCCAAAGAGGAGAGCCGCGAGCAGTTGATCCGCCTGAACTTCCCGCCCAAACGCGTGCGGACGCTCGGCATCCCGATTGATCCGCAGTACGAATCGCCCGGCAACCGCGACGAGCTGTGCCGGAAACACGGGGTGGATCCGGCCCGGCCCTTGGTGCTGCTCTCCGCCGGCGCCTTCGGGGTGATGACCGGCAGCGACATGGTTCAGATGGTCTCCGGCATCACGACCCCCTGCAACCTGGTGGTGGTCTGCGGCAACAA
>NZ_JBFJYW010000087.1:0-12604 GCF_041622395.1 Pontiella sp.
ATATCCGGCAGGCTCGTCTGCATCTTCGCAGGAACAACGACCCGCAAAGACCCACCACGAAATTCAGAGTCCAGCTTTTGACCGGTTCTCAGGAGCGTGACAGATTTCGGTTTCGTGACTCCGATGATAAAAACCACGCCGTTCTCATCCGGCAGCGAATAATAGATGTTGCCGCGTTTCGTCGTGAAATTCTGCGTTTTATCCAGCGTGGGCAATGGCGCATCGAGGTCGACATCGTAGACCGCCTCGCGGGAATGTTTCATCCACTCGGCCATTTCATCGCAGACCTCGTAATACCACTCCATCATTTCACCGTTGCCGCGCGGCGGAATATTGACCAATAGGTTTCCACCCAATGAACGGCAGCGCACCAGTTCCGTCAGCAGTTTATTGGTGTCCCAGTGATTGTCTTCGCACTCCACGCCATAATGCCAGTTGGGGGTAAACCGGTTTTCCGATTTAATGCAGAGTTCCCACCACCAACCGGCCTCATTGGTCACCTTCACGTTCTCGCTCTCGCCGTGATGCATGCCTTCCGGCGTGGCAATCAGGCCGCGCGCCACGAAGATATTGGGCTGGAGTTGGGCCAGCTCGGCCGGGGTCATGATGCTGTTACCGTCCCACCACATCATGTCGATCGGGCCATAGTTGCTCATCAGCTCCCGGACCTGCCCTTCCGACTCGGCCTTCTCCGCCGGGCCGCTGCCGGCCATCAGAGGTGTCATGGGGGTGGAGGCATCGACCTTTTCATGCCTGTAGTTCATCCGGAAGTCCTTTCCGGGCGGATGCATGAACTCGCGGTTCTTGTAGTCGTAGTGCCAGTTCGGGCCGGAATAATACATGCCGATGCGAAGTCCATTTTTGCGGGCGGCCTCGACATAGTCCCGGATCAAGTCGCGGCCGTTCATCTGCTCGCCGGTATCCCAGGTTCCATACTCGCTCGGCCAGAGGCCATAGCCGTCGTGATGGCGTGCGGTCAACACCGCATACCCGAACCCCGCTTTGGCCGCGGCGGCCAGCCAGCGGTAGGGATCATAGTGTTCCGGATTCCAGGTTTCGGCCACGGCAAACATATCCTCGGGCAGGATCATTTCACGCCCCGCCCTGGCCTTTGCCGCCGACCAGACCATCGCCCACGCATCGCCGTTGTTCGGCTCAACACTCGCCGGCCCCCAGTGCAGGAACAGCCCCAGCCCCGACTTGCGGAACCATTCCCATTCCGGATGCGCCGCGGCATCGATCTCTTTGCCCCGCAGCTTCTGGTGCAGGTTTTTCCTGGCCCATGCCTGCACCTCGGCCTGCGTTTTTCCCGCCCACGGGCGCGCGCCGGTCGTTTGCTGCTTCGCCTGCTCCAGTGCAAACGGGTCTTCCGCCAAACTCTTTTCCGCCCGGGCTCCCAAAGCCAGCAGCAACGCCCCCGCAGCGATCCCGGCAACTACATTCCGTTTTTTCATTCCGATGATATCCTCAATTCAAATTTTCGTTTTTCAGGCGATAAAATTCATGGCCGTTCCATTCGCGCGAATCCCGTTCGTCCCCGCCTCACAAGCGGAATCAGTTCGTTCATGGTCTGGACGTTCAACCGCAGTGGCCGCATCCCAATCAGTCGCAGTCGCCTGCGCCCCCATGCCCCAGCCAACTTACACCCAATTCAACGTTTGCCAATCGAGCGTTTGAGGGATGCCCCGAATATTCGTCTTTTCGCCGGCGGAGCTTGCCAGGTCGCGATTGCGCTTTCAGCGCGAGCGCGAACTGCCGCCCCGAACCGGGCGCCGTTTCACTTCACCTACCCCTTGCATGACTTTCCCGCGTTGGGTATGTTCCGCGCAGGTTTTTGAATTTTTGAAGGAGTTGGACATGAAGATTTTGGTAGTAGGCAACGGGGGGCGCGAACATACGCTGGCCTGGAAACTGGCGAACGACAGCGCGCAACCGGAACTATTCTGCACACCGGGCAATGCCGGAACCGCCGCCTTGGGCACCAACCTCGATTTCGGCGCAACCGACCTCGACGGCATCCGCGGCTGGTGCGCCGCAAACCAGCCCGACCTCGTGGTGATCGGTCCGGAAGCGCCCCTTTGCGCCGGACTGACCGACCTGCTCGAAGCCGACGGCATCCGCGTCTTCGGCCCCTCCAAGGCCGCCGCCGAGCTGGAGGGCTCCAAGCAGTTCGCCAAGGAAGTCATGAAAGCGGCCGGCGTCCCGACATCCGCCTACGAAACCTTCACCGATCCGGACGAAGCCTGCGCCTACGTTCGCGAGCGCGGCGCCCCGATCGTCATCAAAGCCGACGGCCTCGCGGCGGGCAAAGGCGTCACCGTCGCCGAAACCGTCGAGCAGGCCGAAGCGGCCATCCGCGAAGCGCTCGAAGGCAACGCCTTCGGCGACGCCGGCAGCCGCGTCGTGATCGAGGATTTCCTGGTCGGCGAAGAGGCCTCCATCCTGGCGCTGATCGACGGCGAAAACGTGGTGATGCTCGCCTCGTCGCAGGACCACAAGCGCATTTTCGAACACGACAAAGGGCCGAACACGGGCGGCATGGGGGCCTATTCCCCGGCCTCGATCGTCACCGAATCCGTTTTGAAAAAGGTGAAGGAAGAGGTCTACGACCGCACCTTGGCCGAGCTGAAAAAGCGCGGCATCGTTTACAAGGGCGTCCTCTACGCCGGCCTGATGATCGACCACGGCCAGCCGAGCGTGGTCGAGTTCAACTGCCGCTTCGGCGATCCGGAAACGCAGTGCGTGCTGGCGCGCTGGGACGGCGACATGCTCCCGGCCATCAACGGCGTGATCGACGGCAACCTTTCCGACGACATGATCCAGTGGAAGGCCGACCACAGCGTCTGCGTCGTGATGGTCGCGGGCGGCTATCCGGGCGATTATGCGAAGGGCGACGAAATTCAAAACCTCGACAAAGCCAACGCGGTCGACGACACCGTCGTCTTCCACGCCGGCACCGCCCTCGCGGGCGACCAGGTAGTGACCGCGGGCGGCCGCGTGCTGGGCATCACCTCGCTCGGCACCGATTTGCCGGATGCGCTCGCCAAGGCCTACATCGCCGTGGAAACCATCAGCTTCAAGGGCGCGTTCTACCGCAACGACATCGCCCACCGCGAAATGAAGCGGCTGGCCCAATAGCTTTTTTCACACAATAAGGAGACTCCAGTTATGGCAGCACAGAAAAAACCTACCGTAGCAATCGTAATGGGCAGCAAGACCGACTGGCCGACGCTTGAGTTCACGGTCAAGACGCTCAAGGAATTCGGCATCGAAAGCACCGTCAAGGTGATGTCCGCGCACCGCACGCCGCACGAAGCGGCCGAGTTTGCGGAAAGCGCCGCGAAGAACGGCTACAAGGTCATCATCGGCGCGGCGGGCGGCGCGGCCCACCTTTGCGGCGTGCTGGCCGGGCACACCATCCTTCCCGTCATCGGCATCCCGGTCAAGGGCTGGGCGCTCGACGGCATGGACTCCCTGCTCTCCACCGTCCAGATGCCCAAGGGCGTTCCGGTCGCAACCGTCGCCATCGGCAAGGCGGGCGCCATCAACGCCGCCATTCTCGCCGTCCAGATGATGGCGATCGGCGACGACGCGCTGAAGCAAAAGCTCATCGAATTCAAGAAAACCATGGCCGCGGAAGTTCTCCAGGCCGACGCCGAACTACAAAAGGAACTCGAAGGGTAACGGCTTTCAAACAACGTTCCGGATCGCGGGGGGCCTGATGCAGGCTCCCCGTTTTTTTTTGCCGAAACCGCGCCCGGACGCGGGCTACTTTTTCCAGAAGCTGGGCAGGAACAGGATGAGGACGGTGTAGAGCTCGAGTCGGCCGAGCAGCATGAAGAAGGTGAGAATCGCCTGCCCCAGCGGCGAAATGGCGGAATAGTTCTGCGTGGCACCGACGGCGTTGAGGCCCGGACCGATGTTGCCGAGGGTGGCAACGACCGAGGTGGCGGCCGTTTCGAGATCGGGCGTGAAGAAGGTCATGATGAACGAGCCAACCGCGAAGATCAGCACGAAGATGGCAAAAAAGGCCGCAATGTGCGAGATGATCTCCTGCTCGACGGGTTTGCCGCCCAGCTTCATTTGGATGACGGACGACGGCCGCATGAACAGCTTCATCTCGCGCACCATCTTCTTGAACATGATGAAGACGCGGACGATCTTCATGCCGCCGCCGGTCGACCCGGCGCACCCGCCGATGAACATCATGACCACCAGCAGCAGACGCGAGGCGTTCGGCCATTGGTCGAAATCGGCCGTGCAGAACCCGGTGGTGGTGATGATGGAGGTGGCGGTGAAGGCGGAATCGCGGAAGCAGCGCGTGAGCGGCCCCCAATCGGCATGCCAGATATTGAAGGTGAGAAACAGAGTGGCGCAGGAAAGAAAGATGGCATAGAAGCGGAATTCCGGATCCTGGAAATAGCGCTGCGGCTTGCCGGTGAGCGCGTGGTAGTGGAGCGAGAAATTGATCCCGGCCAGGAACATGAAGACGGTGATGATGGTATCGACGACCGCGCTGTCGTAGGCCCCGACGCTGGCGGAGCGGGTGGAGAACCCGCCCGTGGCCATGGTGCCGAAGGCGTGGCAGAACGAATCGAACCAGTCCATGCCCGCAACTTTAAGACAGAGCACTTCCACCATCGTCAGCAGCGCATAGACGCCCCACAGCAACTTGGCCGTGGTGGCGATGCGCGGCGTGAGGCGGTCCTTGGAAGGGCCCGGCATTTCGGCGCGGTAGATCTGCATGCCCCCCACCCCGAGAAACGGCAGGATCGCCACGCAGAGCACCAGTACGCCCATGCCGCCGAACCAATGCGTCAGCGCCCGCCAAAAGTGGATCCCGCGCGGGATGGCCTCGAGATCGCTCATCACCGAGGCCCCGGTGGTCGTGAAACCGGACATCGTCTCGAACATCGCCGATACCGGATGGTCGATCACCCCCGAAAAAACGTAGGGAAGCGATCCGAAAATCGTGGCCGAAATCCAGCCGAAGGTCACGACGCCGAAGCCGTCGCGCCGCGACAGGTTGATGTCGCCGTGCGTCAAGACGCCAACGACGCCGGCGCAGACCGCGGCAATGAGTCCGGAATAGACCAGGCTCAGCTGGACCTTCAACGGTTCGTGATAGGCCATCGAGATCCCGGCGCACGCGATCATGGCCACCCCGATGACGAGGGTCATGTAGGCAACCAGATGGAAAACCGCGCGTTTATTCATGAGACGTAATCCGTAATGCGTTCATTGGTGTCCTGTCGCGGCTTCCTAAAGAAAAATGGCATGGATCTTTTTCACCGCATCGGGGTGGCAGAAGATCAACACCCGGTCGCCGGCTTCCAGCTGGAGATCGCCCGTGGCCGTCAGCACATCGTTTTGGCGCATGACCGTCGCAATGATCGCGGTGCTGGGCATCTTGATTTCGCGGATGCATTTTCCGTCGATCTTGCCGTTGGCCTCCACGATGACGTCGAGCAGCTCGCCGGGCAGGTTATGCAGCAGCGAAGCGGCCTGGACCTTCTTGGAGCGCAGCCAGTGCAGAATCGCGTTGGCGGTCGAGATGTAGGGACTGACCACGCGGTTGACCAAATAGAGCGATTCCACCACCGGAATAAAGTCGGTGCGCGTAATCTGGGTGGCGGTGAAGGCCGCCCCCTTCTTCTGCGCCATCAGGCAGTTCATGATGTTGCCTTCGTCGTCGCCCGTCAGCGCCACGAACGCGGTTTTGTCGCGCAGGCCGGATTCCTCCAGCGCGCTCTCCGTCAGCGCGTCGGCGCGCAGGATCAGCGTTTTGTTGAGTTCGGCCGAACAGAAGCGCGCACGGTCCTCGTCCTGCTCCAGCAACACGGTGCTGATTTCGTTCTCGATGCACTTGGCCAGCATCAGCCCCAAGTCGCCGCCGCCGGCGATGATCACCTTATCGAACGGCTCGACATCGGGCTGGACCCATTGGAAAAAGGTGGTGATGTCGGGGCGTTTGCCGACGAGGTAGACGAGGTCCTTCTGCTTGAAGACCGTGTTGCCGTGCGGCACCACCAGCTGGTTGTCGCGGCGGATGGCGATGACCCGCACGCTCTGCATCAGGTCGAGCCGGTCGCATTCGGCCGGCGTACGGTCGAGCAGCGGGCTGATCGCGTTCACGCTGAAGCCGGCCACCATCACCTTCCCGTCAAACAGGTCGAACGCTTCGAGCGCGCCGGGCATCTGAAGCATGTTGAACACCTCGCGGGCGCACTCGTGCTTTTGGTTGATCACCAGATCGATCCCCATTTTCTTGAGGTCGTAGTGCTCGGACGCCTTCAGGAAGGCGGGATTGGTGACGCGCGCAATGGTGCCCTTCGCCCCGGCGGCATGGCCGAGCAGGCAGGAGAGCACGTTCACCTCGTCGTTGTCCGTCACCGCAATGAGCAGGTCGGACTTGTCGACCTGCGCCTCTTCCAGCACGCACGGGTTCGACCCCTGGCCATGGACCGTAAGGATATCCAGCCCGGCCTCGGCCTGCGCCAGCGCCTGCGCGCTGGCATCCACCATCACCACGTTGTGCCGCTCTTCACACAGGCGCATGGCCAACTGCCGGCCTGCATTGCCCGCTCCAATAATCACTATCCGCATAGGTTAATCCCCCCGGGAAAGCCGTCGTATATGCGTAAATGGACGGAACTTATCAATAAAAAACCTCAACAACAACCCCGACGGCACTGCGTCCGTCAAGGGTTGCGCCCCCCGGTTGCGCGGCCCTCGGGCGGCCGTCGCAGGTCGCGCCGGGACCGTCGCATTGCCCCGGCCAAGCGGCATTAGAGCTCGGTATAGATGCCGAAGCGGAGGACACACGAATCCGCGAAGACCAGCTCGGCCCGCTGGCCGTCGGCTTGCTGGTTGAAATCCTCGAGATAGGTGTAGGCGACCCCGCCGAACAGACCCCAGCCTTCACCGATGCGGCATTGCAGGTCCGCGCCGGCGTAGGCCCCGAACAGCCACTCCTGATCGGTCGTTTCACCGGCCACCAGTCCGCCGGAATCATAGCTGAACGTACTGTGGATATGCATTGCGGTTCCGCCCGCCGAGGCCACCAGCGCCATCCGCTCGCCCAGGTCCCACGAGAGCGTGGGCCCGAAATCGAAGCCGAGCATGTGGCCGTCGAGGGTGCGCGAAATCATCACCGCGCTTCCCGCGGCGGTGGAGATGGAACGCGTCGGCCCATCGCCGAGCACCGGATTGCCGATGCCGCCGCCGTAGCTACCGTCGAACGGCGCCGAAGGTGCGCTAATGCCGTTGAGGGCATACGCATCGGTGTAGGTTTCGGCCGTGGTCCCCGACCACGCAGCGCCGGCGACGCGCACGCGTTGCCAGCGGGCGGCCAACCGGAACCCGCAGTTGAACGTCTTGTTGCTGGTGAAATTCTGCAACCAGAAGAGCTCCAGTGCCCCGAGGCAGTCCCGATCCGCCGAGTCCTCCGCCGCGTCGATCAGCGTACGGGTGCTGCTCATCCGGATGGTGTCGGTCGCCGCATCGAACTGGGCCTCGTTTTGATAGCCCCAGAAGGTGGTTTCGTTGCCGAAATTGCCCGAGCTGTCGACGAGGTTGTACCCGTCGTCGTAGACGTGGTCGATGCCGGCAGCGGCGGCCCCCGGATCGTTGGCAAACGGCAGCACCACCTGATCCGATTCGAACGAAGCCTGCGTACCGAACGCCGAGCCGATGCCCACCCCCAACTGTCCGCCCCGCGATACGACGGCCACGCAAGCGACCACGAACAAAACCTCTGCCTTCCTCAATTCCCGCTTCATCTTCAAAATCCCCTATGCCTTATTCTGCAAGTTCAATGATCTGGTAGAAACGCGATCCGGCATCGCCCGGGGCGCTCTCGGTGGCCGGCGGCCCGGAATCGATCCACTGCATCCGGTTCACCGGAGCGACCAAGCCCGGATAGACCGTCTTCCACGTGGACAGGTCAGCCGAATACTGGATGAAATAGGTCCGCCCCGGAACGGCGTCGAACTCCAGCAGGAATGCCTGCGCCCCGTCGATTTCCTGCGGCGAACCGTTCAGGCTGAAAGTCCGCCCCTCGATCGCGCTCTGGAGGTCCTCCAGGCTCAACGATGCCGTAATCGTGGCCGAGGGCGTCGTGCCGCGATACGGCGTGTAGTACTGAACCGTAAACTCCTGCACCCCCAGCGGCGCCAGCAGACCGTTCCACTGAATCAGCGGATTGCCCGCCGAATCCGTGCCGGTCGCGTTGCAGACCGTCG
This sequence comes from Pontiella sp., assembly GCF_041622395.1. Lineage (NCBI taxonomy): Bacteria > Pseudomonadati > Kiritimatiellota > Kiritimatiellia > Kiritimatiellales > Pontiellaceae > Pontiella > Pontiella sp. The sequence continues at coordinate 8,244 of NZ_JBFJYW010000087.1, forward strand.
CATCGGCCGTCAAATCCGCGATCGTCAGCGTCACCGAATTTGCACGGTGCGAGGCGGATGCGTTGGTCACCGAGACCACCTGCTCAAAGACCCCTATCTGGCGATTGAAGCTCACGGCCCCCACCGCAACGCCCGGCGCGGCCACGACCTGGACGGTGATGGTGGTTTCCACCCAGAACCCGTTCGCATCGGCAACCCGCACCGTGATATCGGCACGGCCGGTCATGTTCGGCGTATAGTCGAGCGCGAGTTCGGTGCCGACGATCGTCGCGGCAACCAGCGCCGGGTTGCTGTTCGAAACCACCGCATAGGTCATCTGGTTGCCGTGGAACAGCTCGGTCAGATCCACCGCGCTGCCGGTTCCGGCGCTGACCACCCCGTTGGTGATTTCATATTGGACATACGGCGTGTTGGCGCTCACCGGCACTTCGATGACGTTCGAGTCGAGACTCGACCCGTACTGGTTGGCGGCGCGCACGCGGTACCAGTAGGTGACGCCGTCCACCAGCCCGGTCACCAGCCCGGCCGTGGATGCGCCGAAGGTATAGTTGCTGTAGACGCCGGTCATGGCCGTGAAGTTGGTGCTTTCGGACACATCGACGAAGTAATGCGTGGCGGTCTCATCGTTGTTGACCCAGCGCGCCGTGAACTGCGCGTCGGTGATATCGACCGCGGACAGCGCCGTCGGCGCCAGGGGCACGGGACGGTAGGTGAAGGCGTTGGCCATCACCACCGTGCCGAAACCGGATTCCACGACCACGGCGCCGTTGGTTTCCACCGGCGGGGCCTCGCCGGAGCGCACGGTGACCGAGTGGATGCCCTGCGAGACAATGTGCGCCTCAACGCCGCACAGCGTCACGCTTGCAATGCTGCTGCCGTCGCCGAGCCACAGTCCGTCGATCACGACCTCGGTGCCGCCGAAGACGGTTCCGTTGTCCGGCGCAACGTTGGTGATCACGCCGACGACATCGAAGGAGTTGGTGGCGCTCGCGGCGTTCCAGTTGCCGTTACCGCTTTGCGTCGCCGCAATGCTGACCGTACCGGCCGCAGTAAAGCCCAGGTTGGTTCCTGCGCTGAGAGCCGCCGGTCCTGCCAGCACCGCGAGCGAGACCGCCATCCCGGAATCCGCCGAAACCGAGAGGCGGAGCGTATTGGTCACCGCTTGGGTGCCGATTGCCGGGAAGAGGATGGCCTGGTCGGCCTTGGCGACGGTCAGGGTGCCGGAAAGGTAGCTGAAGGCATAGTTGGCGGCGCTGCCGTTTGCCGGGGTAATGGCGTAGGTGCCGGCATCGCTGAACGCGTCCGCCGGGCAGGTGGCCGTCGGCTGCGTTTCGAGCACGCCGAGATCTTCTCCTTCGACCCAGCCGCTGAAGGCGACCGTGAATTCCGGGTTGGCTTCGCCGTAGACTTTGGTTTTGTCGTCGGCGGTAACGCTCAGCGTCCGGCGGTTGACGACCAGCGTCACGGTGCCGGATGCACCGGTATAGTTGACGGAATCGGTCGGCGAGAAGGTGTAGGCATACCCGGTGGTTGCCGAGTCCGCAACGGTCGGCAGCAGACCGGGGGCATCAAACGCAAACATTCCGGCAACCCCCTCCCCGGCAAGAGTACTGCCGCTTAGCGGGGTGCCGTAGGTAATCGCAGCGGCGGTGACATTGCTCACGGCCGGAACCGCCCGGGCAATGACCAGGGTGCCCGTGGCACTGCCGCTGTAGACCGGATCGACCACGGTGGCAACCACCTGATAGCGGCCGGCATTGGTCGGTGCGCTCGCGCCGCCGTCGTAGGTAAGCTCAACGGTCAAATTGCTCGGCGAAGTCGTCGCGATCGCGGCGTGTGCCGTGCCGTCGTAGGTATGGGCCAGTGCGCCGAGCGTCACGTCGGCCGGATCGACCACCGGGTCAATGGTCACATGGACCGCAATGGTATTGGTGTCGGAGCCGTCGGTGACCTGAACCGTGAAGGAATCGCTCCCGTTCGCGTTGGCGTCCGGTGTGTAGGTGAACATGGACGGGGAGTTGCCGGTGCCCGCAACCGTAGCCGTTCCGCGGGTCGCTTCGCCGGAGACGGTCCAGCTCAGCATGGCATGGGCGTTCCCGGCGGATGCGCTGAGTGCGGGCGCCGCCCAGGCCGTCGGATGGCCGTCTTCGGACATGGCAACCGCCAGCGGTCCGTCCTGATCGATAACCAGTTGGCGCTCATACGCCCCCAGATCGACGCTGGCGCCGACGAGGCGCGGGTTGCCCGCCAGATCGGTCGAAACCTGCACCAGATCGTTGGACCCCGCATTGATGCACGGGGAATCTGCCGTCAGGCGGAAGTCGTTGGCCGAAACAAACGCCGGGCTGCTGGTGATGCAACCGTTGACGCCGTTGGTTACGCCGTCCGAGGCGCAGGTATGGCGGACGGTTCCGGCGCCGGTCGCATCGTAAACATCCTGACGGTCGCCCGCCGACGAGTTGTTCCAGACAATGGAGTTGTTGAGCGAGCCGCCTTCGTAAAGCATCGCGCCGCCGGCCGTGCCGCCGGCCGAGTTGCCGGAGAGCGTGCAGTTGACGAGCTTACCGCCTCTCACCAGTAAAGCGCCGCCGCCATCTTCGAGGGCCTCATTGCCGGAGAGGGTGCAGTTCAGGAGCGTGCCGCCATCCAGCAGATAGGCGCCGCCGCCGTGGCGGCTCGCGCGGTTGCCGACGAGGGTGCAGTTGACGAGTGCGCCGCCTCGCTCCAGGTACGCGCCGCCGCCATTTGCCGCGGCATACCCGTTGGCCAGCGTGAAGCCCGAGAGCGATCCACCCTTCAGATGCGCGCAGCGTACCGTATTGGATCCGTCGATGATCGTCGCCTCCGGTCCGTTGACCGACTGCACGGTGATGTTGTTGGTGATTTCCAGCTGGCTGGCGAGCTGATAGGTGCCGTTGGTGACCCAAACCCGGCCGCCGTCGCCGACGAGGTCGATGGCCGCCTGGACGGTCTGCTTGGCGGTCGCCCAGCTCAGGCCGTTGTTGCCGTCGCTGCCGCCGTTTGCATCCGCGAAGGTTACGAGGTCTGCCACCGCTGAAACGGTAAAGGTGTTGGTGACGGACGGCGCGGCGTTATAGTTGCCGTCGCCCGCTTGGTTGGCCGTCACTTCAACCGTTCCGGCGCCGGTGAAGGAGAGGACGGTCCCGTTGAGCACGGCCGGTCCGGAGGCTACGGCGAACGTCACCGCATTGCCCGACCCGCCGCCGGTTGCACGCAGTGCGACCGTGTTGGTGGCGAGCTGGTTGCCGAGGGCAGGAAAGTCGATGGACTGGTCCGCCTTGGAAACGGCAAGGGAGGCGGAGGCCGTGCCACTGTTGCCGGACGACGAGGTGAGATCGCCGCTGGTGTTGAGGTGCGTTCCCGACGCAGCGGATACCTCCACCTGAATCGTGCAACTGGCACCGGCAGGCACGGTGCCCCCCGTATAGTTGATTGCGCCGGACCCCGGGACGGCCGTCAGGGTGCCGCCGGTACACGTAACAGCGGCATTGGCGGGCGTCGCCACGACCATGCCGGCAGGCAGGATGTCGGCAAAATCCAGCCCTGTTGCCGTCAGCGTGTTGGCCGTGTTGTCGATCGTAAAGGTCAGCGTACTGCTCTCGCCGTAAACAATGGTTTCGGGAGTAAACTGCTTGGAGAACGCCGGCGGCAACTCGATGGCCAACGAGGCCGAGGCCGGATCGGCGGCCGGCAACCCTTCGTCGGTAAGCGCGCCGGAGACACTGGGGAACGTGCCGGCAACCGCGCTGCTTGACACCAGCAGCTGCACGTCGAACGAGCAGGTGTCGTTGGGTGCCAGCACCCCGCCGGAGAAGGTTAGGAACGAGGTGCCGCGGATCGCGGAGCCCTCGCCGCAGGGCGACGCCGGCAGGCCGGTGGCGACCAGCCCCGGAACGACGCTATCGAGATTGTCCGTAAAGCGGAGCCCGGTCAGGGTGTTGGTGCCGGAATTGGCGAGGGTGTAGGTGAGGATCGCCGAGCCGGCGGGCGTGGCGGGACCGCTGAAGGATTTGCTGAACAGCAGGCCCGTGGAGACCACCAGGTTGGCGCGCGCCGGCTCGCCCCCGACGGCCAGTCCGCCGAGGGTGCCGGTCGGAGCGCTGCCGGTATAGGGATAGACACCGGCAACGGTTTCCGACGGAACGGCGAGTGCAACCCGCAGGGTGCACGATGCTCCGGCAAGCAGCGATGCCCCGGAAACGGTGAGCTGCGTTGTATCGGTTCCCGCCACGCTTCCATTGCCATCGTTCGACAGCACCTCGGTAAAGGTTAGCCCGGGAATCACGGCATTTAGATCGGCGGTGAAGCCGATATCCGAAATCGTCCGGGAGGGATCGAGG
>NZ_JBFJYW010000088.1:0-12426 GCF_041622395.1 Pontiella sp.
GGATCAAGATAGTCCGGTAGGGATTCGAAGGTCATCCAGTCGGTGGAGCGCTGCTCTTCGATGGAGGTCGTGTTGATGTCCACCGTGCGGATGTCGCGCAGGCCGCAACGCTTGAGCCAGCGTTCAAGCGTCGGGATCGATGGGATGAACCAGACGTTGCGCATTTTGGCGTAGCGGCCGTGCGGGATCAGCGAGTAGCCCTCCGGACCATCGGCCACCAATGTTTCGATCACCAGTTCGCCGCCGGGTTTCAGGAACGATTTGAGCTGTTCGATGTGTTCGATGGGCGATTTGCGGTGATACAGGACGCCCATGGAAAAGACGGTGTCGAATGCGCCGGGCGTTTCCGGCACGTCTTCGATGCCCAGCGGCAGCACCCAGGCGCGCGGATTGTGAATGAAATTTTTCATGGCGAAAAACTGGCAGATGAAGAGGGGGGAGGGATCGACGCCGATCACCAGTTCCGCCCCTTCGCCGACCATGCGCCAGCAGTGGTAGCCGTTGCCGCACCCGACATCGAGGATCGTTCGGCCCTCCAGCGGTTGGAGGTGCGGGCGCACGCGGTCCCACTTCCAGTCGGAGCGCCATTCGGTGTCGATATGCACGCCGTGGATGTTGTACGGCCCTTTGCGCCACGGATGGAGCCGTTGCAGGGCTTCTGCCAGTCCCGGGCACGTTTCGCCCTCGACGCGAATCTCCGATTTGAGTTCAACGGCGTGGCACTCCGGCGTTGGGAGCTGTTCGAGCACCGCTTCCCAATCCGGCAACTTGCCGTGCCGCTCGTAGCGCAACCCATTGGCCATCCGTTCCGGCAGCAACCCGATCCAGGCCGCGAGGTCCGATCCGATCAATCGTTCATAAAATGGGGTGTAGTCGATTTTCATTTGAAGACGGGGAATTTAAACGCAAAGGCGCAAAGTGCACGAAGATTCGCAGCGGAAAACGTTGCGAACCTCTGCGACCTTCGTTTCTTGGCGCTGGGTTTATTTAACGGCGAGCATGGACATGAAGTTGAAGCACTGGAACCAGACATCGACCGACGTAAAGCCCGCTTCGAGCAGGCGCGTACGGTGGGTTGGAATGCTTTCGGGAACCAATACGTTTTCAAGCGCGGAGCGTTTCTGGCTGATTTCGAGGTCGGTATAGCCGTTCGCCCGTTTGAAGTCGTGGTGGATGTCGTAGAGCAGGCGGTCCAGATGGGCGTCCTCGAAAACCACCTTTTCCGAAAGGATCAGCACCCCGCCCGGGCGCATGCCGTCGCAGATCCGCTTCAGTAGCCCCGCGCGTTCCTCCGGCGGGACGAACTGGAGCGTGAAGTTGAGCACAACCACCGATGCGTCGACGATATCCGTCGTAAGTATATCGCCTTCAACGACACGCACACTTGCGCAAGTGTGGGCGCGCGCCAGCGCCTTGCGGCAGCGCGCGACCATCGCCGCCGAGTTGTCGACCGCAACGATCGCGCAGTGGTCGGCCTTGAGGCCGCGCGCCATCGAGAGGGTTGCCGCTCCGAGCGAGCAGCCGAGGTCGTAGAGGTTGCTGCCGGGTTGGGCATAGTGCTCGGTCAGGGTTTCAATCATGGTGATGATCGATCGGTAGCCCGGCACCGAGCGCTCGATCATGTCGGTGAAAACGTCCGCCACCCGCGCGTCGAAACGGAAGTCGGCGATCGAGGACATCGACTCGTTATAGATGTGGTCTTTGTTCATAGGCGCGGAACCTAGCACATCCCCGGAGAAAATCGCCAGCACTTGGATGCAATCTTGCTAGAGAACGTGGGTTCAGTTGGGTTGCCTCCGATCGCGAGGGGGCAACGTGAAAGGTTTTTTGGACTTGGAGACGGGAATGCGTAGACCGGTTTTGTGTTGGATGATTGCAGGGGTACTTTGCGGCGTGGGCGCGAAGGCGCGGGCCATCGCGGTTTCCGATTATGCGGTGGCGGAAGAAGCGCCGAGCAATACAACCTTCGGGGCGGGGTTCGATTGGTCGTTCGTTTACAGTTATCGCGATGCCACGGCCGTGGCGGTGGATCATTACTGGATACTGACGGCCGCCCACGTGGCCGACGACGTAACGAGCCACGTGAAAAGCAATCTCACCGTCAACGGGGAGACCTACTATCAGCAGGAGGTCGTATTCCATCCCACCGCCGGGGCGTGGAACGAGTCCGGCGGCTGGATCCATCCGGCCAGTACGCAAACCGTTGTGTCGGTTGCGGCTACGGCGAGCAATTGCTTCTACCGGATCCGGGTCGAATTGGACTGACCTCATATTTTCCGAAAATTAAAATGGGCATTTGAAATTTTTCTTTGCAATAATCTCCGCATTTGATGGTTCTACTGATTTGCCCGGAGATTCGATGAAAAAGAGATTGCTGATAACGGTCCTCGCAACGGCGGGGGTTTCACTTGCGCAAACGAATGCGCTCCTGACCTGGGAGCAGTGCCTTGCGCAAACCAAGGCCTATAACCCCGCCCTCGTTTCGGCGCGTGCCGCGGTTCGCGAGTTGGAATACGGAGTGGCTTCGGCCACGTCCAGTTTCCTGCCGCAAATCAGTGCGAAGGCGTCGATGAGCTATGGCGAGAGCGAGGATAGCACCGGCGACTGGGATGAAAAGAAGAGTTCGAGTGGAAGCCTGTCGCTCAGCCAAGACCTGTTTAGCGGTGGCGGCAACGTGGCCAAGCGCAAACGGGCCCTGGCCCAGTTGGAGATCGGGATCCAGCAATATCGCAAGTCGCTCTCCGATGTCGAATTGCAATTGCGGGTGGCTTATATCGACGTACTCTACGCGCAGGATCTGGTCGCGCTGACCGAAAAGATTGCCAAGCGCCGCGCCGACAACGTGCGCCTGATCCAACTACGCTTCGATGGCGGGCGCGAAAACGCCGGATCGCTGGCGCGCAGCAAGGCGCAGCTCTCCGATGCCCGCTACGAGGTGCGGGAGGCGGAGCGTTCGCTGGCCTATGCCCTGCGCAACCTGGCCGCCGCCATCGGCACGATGGAGCCGCCGCCCGGCGCGAAAGGCGATTTGCAGGCGGCGGCCCCGGGCGAAGTCGGGGATTTGAAACCGCTGATGGAGCAGACCCCGAGCTATTTGATCGCCGCCACGCAGGTCGAAGCCGCGAAACTCGGCCTGAAAGTGACGCGTAGCGCCCGCTTCCCTTCGCTTTCGTTCAGTGCATCGACCGGGCTGAGCAGCGGCGACTACGACACATACAGGGGATCTTGGAGCGCTGGACTCAGCACCAGTGTTCCGCTCTACACGGGTAACCAGCTGCAAAGCGACATCGCCGCCGCCAAGGAAGGGTTGATCCAAAACGAGATGGATTTGATGGACGAGGGCAACTCGCTCATGGCCTCGCTGACGCAAAGCTGGAACAACTATGTGAACGCCGTCGAAAGCGAAACCGTCCAGAAAGAGCTGTTGGATGCCGAACAACTGCGTGCGGAAATTTCCACCGCAAAATACAAACAAGGCCTGTTGGACTACGAAGATTGGGACACCATCGAAAACACCGTCATTAACCAAGGAAAAAGCTATTTGCAGGCACGCCGGACCTCAGAAACGCGGCAGGCGAATTGGAAGAATGCATTGGGTATGAGTGTTTGGGCGACGGAGAAGGGTGAATAAAATGAAGAAAGCGATTAAATGGATTGTTGTTTTGGCGGTTATCGGGGTCGGTGCCGGAATCTGGTATAAGAAATCGAAATCCCAAGATGAGGAATCGACCAAGCGCACGTACGATGCCGTGAAGGTGGAAGCGCGGGATATCCGCATCATCGTCGAGTCGACGGGCGAAGTGGAGCCGCGCAACCGGTTGGACGTGAAGCCGCCGATCGCGGGCCGTCTGGAAGAGCTGCTGGTCGACGAAGGCAACAAGGTCACCAAAGGCCAGATTCTCGGATGGATCAGTTCCACCGAACGCGCGACGCTGCTCGATGCCGCCTTGGCAACCAGCAAGGACGAATATGAATATTGGGCCAACCTGTATAAACCTTCGCCGCTCATCTCCCCGTTGGATGGAACCATCATTGCCCGCAACTTCGAGCCGGGACAGTCGATCGGCTCGAGCGATGCCGTCGTCGTGATTGCCGACGACCTGATTGTCGTGGCCAACCTCGACGAAACGGATATCGGCCAGATCGAAAGCGGACAAGCGGTCAACGTGGCGCTGGAAGCCTATCCCGACCGCGAGTTCGAATGCACGGTGGAAAAGATCGCCTACGATGCGACCACCGTCAGCAGTGTAACCATGTATGAAGTCGATGTCCGTCCGAACCGCCTGCCGCGTTTTGCCCGAAGCGGCATGACCGCCAACATCGAATTTATCGTAGAAGAGAAAAAGGGCATCCTTACGTTGCCGGCCTCTGCCGTGCAGCAGAAAAGCGGCGGCACGAAAGGCGGCGGAGAGCGTCCGGACATGTCGGCCATGTCGGAAGACGAACGCAAGGCCTACATGATCGAGCGGATGAAGGAACGCGGCCTATCCGATGCCGAAATCCAGGAGCGCCTTGCTTCCCGGGGCGGACAGGGGGGAGGCCGTCCGGGCGGTGGACAGAACGGTGGGCCGGGCGGACAGCCCGGCGGGTCGTCCGATGCGCGCCGTTCCGGCGGCTCTTCGATCGAGTACTATGTGCTGGTTGCTTCGACCGATCCGGAAAACCCCGAAAAGAAAAGCATCAAGGTGGGCGTAACCGACGGATCGTACACGGAGGTCGTCGAAGGGCTCGAAGAGGGCGATGAAGTCTTGATTCCGCGCATCAGCCTCGGCGCGAAAAAGTCCAGCGGCAACAGTCTGTTCTCCCCGACCATGGGCGGCGGAGGTCGCCGGTAATGATCAGGGTCGAAAATATCCGCAAGACCTACCAGATGGGCGAGGTGGAAGTCCGCGCGCTGGACGGGGTCTCCCTTACCGTCGAACAGGGTGAATATGTCGCCATTGTCGGCGCATCCGGTTCCGGCAAATCCACGCTCATGCATATCCTGGGCCTGCTCGATGTCCCCGACGCCGGGGTCTTCGAGATCAACAACACCGACGTCACGAAATTTTCCGAAAACCAACTGGCGGAATTCCGAAACCGCATCATGGGGTTCGTTTTCCAGCAGTTCAACCTGCTCAAACGAACCAGTGCGCTCGAAAACGTCGGCCTCCCGCTGATCTACGCGAGAAATGGCAAGAAAAGCGATGTGCCCGATAAAATGCTCGACCTCGTCGGGCTGCAGGACCGCAAGAGCCACCATACCAACGAGCTCTCCGGCGGCCAGCAGCAACGCGTGGCGATTGCCCGCGCGCTGGTGAACAACCCGCAAATCATCTTTGCCGACGAACCCACCGGCAACCTCGATTCGAAAAGCGCGAAGGAAATCATGCAGGTGATGAGCGAACTGCATGCGCGCGGACTGACCATTATCCTGGTGACGCACGACGCCAATGTGGCCAACCACGCCCAGCGCATCATCGAAATCAAAGACGGCAAAATCGTTTCCGATGCGCCGAATCCGACGGCGCCGGCGGTCCCGAAGATGGGGGTGGTCGAGGAGCCGGACGTGCGTGGTTCCGGTTTCGGCCTGCAGTCGCTCTTCGAAGGGTTGACCCTGGTGAAGCAGTCGATCCGCTCGCTGAACGCGAACAAGGTGCGCACCGCGCTCTCGGCGCTCGGCATCATGATCGGCGTGGCGGCGGTGATTGCGACGGTTGCGGTCGGCAACGGCGCGAAGGCGGCCGTTGAGGAGCAGATGAGCCAGCTCGGTTCAAACCTGTTGATGCTCATGCCGCAGCGGCGTTCGCGCGGCGGGGTCCGGCAGGCCCAAGGGTCGGTTTCGCGCCTCTCGCTGGCGGATGCCGAAGCGATTCGCACCGAAGTGGACAATGTCGTCAAAGTCAGTTCGACGGTGGACGGCAACGCCCAGCTCAAGGCCGGGAACCTGAACTGGAGTTGCCGGATTTCCGGCGTCGATCCGGACTACGAAAGCATGCGCTCGTACCAGCCGCAGCTCGGTCGTTTCTTTACCGATGAGGAGGTCAACTCCCGCGCGATGGTCTGTGTCCTCGGCGTTACCCCGGTGCGCGAACTGTTCGACGGCGCGAATCCGGTCGGCCAGCAGGTGAAAATCAACCGCCGGAGCTTTACGGTGATTGGCGTGCTTCCGGAAAAAGGCAGTGCGGGTTTCCGCGATTATGACGATACGGCCTTTGTGCCGAGTTCGACCGCCATGCGGCGCCTGTTCGGCAAGGACTATGTCGACCGCATCGAGATCCAAATCGACAAACCCCACCAGATGGAACGCGCCCAGACCGATATTCTTACCTTGCTGGAAATGCGGCACCGCACGGCCTCCGGGACGTTCGAAATCCGCAACTTGGCCGAGATCCAGGATGCGGTGTCCGAGACCAGCAACGTGATGTCGCTGCTGCTTTCGAGCATTGCATCGATTGCGCTGGTGGTCGGCGGCATCGGCATCATGAACATCATGCTGGTTTCGGTTACGGAACGTACCCGCGAGATCGGCCTGCGCAAAGCGCTGGGCGCGCGCGGCAGCGATATCATGTCGCAGTTCCTCATCGAAGCGCTGATCATCAGCTTCTTCGGCGGTTGCCTCGGCATCGCGCTGGGAGCGGGCGTCGGCTATGCCGCGCAGCGGTTTGCCGATATGACCGTGCTCTTTACGCACGAATCCATCTACATGGCCTTCGGCTTCTCCGCGCTGATTGGCATCCTGTTCGGCATCTGGCCCGCCCGCAAGGCGGCGCTTCTCAACCCGATCGATGCCTTGCGATACGAGTAGTTCCGATTACGGGCACCGGACAGGTGCCCTAATCGCGGGTACTCCGACCCCATAGGACCTCCGCGTTCATCAGGCACATTCCCAAATCTAGAATAAGAGGCGGCCTGTAGGCCATGTGCCCCACATGGCGCTCGGTAGAACGGGGAGTGCCCCGCGATGCGTCCGCGTGCCCGGTCGGGGACCGGAGCCTACACGTGGGCTACGCAGGCTGGCCTTACCAAGGCGCGCACGGCATCCGCTAAAAAGCGCTCAAAAGAGCGCCTTTCGTCGTGTCGGCCTCATGCCTCTGGATAGCCGCAGACCGCAACGCGGAGGCCGCGCGACGCCGTAGCAAGGAGCGAAACGACTGGCAACGTCGTCCCTCCTACTCGACTATCCCTTTATTGTTGGGCAAGTTTTTTTTATCCACCCTCAGTTGCATTTTCTAATTTAACTCGATTGATAACTATTGTTTCACTTTTAGGAGTTTGTGGAGGGTGGGTATATGGGAATTCAATATTTTCAGATGCAGACCAAAAAGAAATGGCATCTTTTTCTGCTTGTCTCCAATCTTGATCTGCTGGGATTTTTTCCCACACAAAAACGATGGGTTTAAGGTTGTGATCTAATAATTCTCTAATCCATTTATAAACTGGTCTTTGGTCATTTTCTTCTGCATGTTCGATATGTTCTGCTAGTCGCCATTCTCTTCGCTTGTGTGTCTTCCCGATGTACCGCAAAGAATTGTCTCTCGGATCAAGTAAACCATAAATTAAAAAACGACCAACTCTTGGCATAATCTATTGCTTAATATTTTGTGTGCCCAACGATAAGGGGTTTATCCATCCTGCTTCACCCCAACATCCTCTCTGTCGAAGCAGGCACCGCAAAGTCCCATCTTTTTGTTGGACTGGGCCTCTCGCGGCGCACCGACTGATCTATGGGCATAGTATGGAGCGCGAGCCCCCGGTGCCATGCTTTTGTTTATATTTCTTCCGAGGACTTGCGCGAGCTCGTCCTCGGAGAAAAGGATGCGGACCGGATGGGCGGAGGATTGGCGACGGTAGATCGGCGAATTTTCCGGGAAGGGCGCTTCCATTGCGCTGAAAGCGCAATACAACTTAGCCTTGGGCATCGCCCAAGGACGGGGGCGATAAAAATACCCTCTTGTCCTGAAGGGACAACACAAGATGCGAAATGTATCGCCCCTTCAAGGGCGGGCAGGATGTGCCGAAACACATAGAGAAGTGGAGGCAGAAATGTTTTTTGACCGCAAAGGCGCCAAGAAACAAAGACCTTCCTGCCCCCGTCCGCACCGATATTTCTGCCACCAATTTTTTACCCATAAAACCGCCCGCACCGGATTTAAACCACTCGCCGAAACGTATAGAGAAGTGGAGGCCGAAAAATGAACGGCAGAAATATTTTTCTGTGGGTCGGAGTATTAAATGATTCTGCCTATATCCGCTGCTATGCGCTTGCTGTCGATTTTAAGCCGGAGGACCGATTGCTATGATGAAAGACAGGATCATGGTATGACAGGACTATGTTTTTGATTGCTACGCCAAGAAACACCGTCCAGAACTACGGTCTGGCGACGGGGCAGGACGATCGGCCGCCGGGGCTGCCCGGGAGCGGTTCCAAGAACCTTTCGCGCGGCTCTTCTATTGCATTAAACAGCCTAACGATTCGGATGGATCTCAGGAAAAGCTTCATCACATACAGGGGATGCAGCTCCTTTGTAATTAGTTAACAGAAGGGCGCAACTATTCGCGAAAAATCGGCTTTGCTGTCTTTGCGATCTTTAGCGAAGCGGGTGTTGAATTGAGTCCTTGTTTGCGCGAACGGTTGCCCGGTGCGACCGATTAAGAAATACGAAGCACTAGTTCACGAAGCCGCTGCGGTGGATTTCCAGGCAGAGGTTTTGCAACAGGCGGTCGGTGCAGGCTTCGAGGGCATCGTCGGACGAGTTGAAGGGAGCGAGCGGGGCCAGGAAGAGCGATTGGCGGTGCTTGACGCCGTCTTTGAGCGTCAGCTTGGTTTCCTCCCCGGTGCGGGCGTCCTTGAGGACCGCCATCAGACGGAAGCTGTCGGTGGCGGTGTAGGGGACGAGAAAGAGCGTAAGCGCGCAGAGGGTCTGTTTTTTCAGGTCGGTTTGCTTGTCGTTGATGATGGCGACGTAGAGGCGCAGGTCGGTCGTGTCGAGATCGCCGGAAGCGAAGGAAAACAGGCCGCTTTCGGTCAGGTGTTCAAGGCAGCGCTGTTTGAGGAAGGCTTGGTTTTGTATGTCGTTCCGGGGCCAAGCGGTGTCGTTGAGCTTTCCGCTGTAGGCGAGATCGACATAGACGGTCTTCTTCATCGCGACGGCCGGGTATTCCTCGACGGGGTCAAGCCATCCTGTGTTGAAGGAGCTGGCACAGCCCGAAAGGGCCGCGACGACAAGCATGGCTGAAATGCGGCAAATCCAATGTTTCATGTTGATTCTCCAGTTGAGTGCGGATTCTGTAGGCAATTCTCCAGCCAGTCCAGCATATAGCCCAGGACCTCGCGCTTTTCCGGCTCATTGTGTAGCTCGTGGAATCCGCCTTTCCAGAGGTTGAGCGTGCAGTTTGCACCCGCGCGTCCGGCGAAGATCTTCGATGCTTCCGGGGAGGTGATGCGATCGGCATCCCCATGCATCAGCAGGAGGGGGCAGGCCAATTGGGCGGCATGTTCGATGTTCCATTCGCCGGCGCGGATCATGCCCACGGCCATGGCCGGGGAGATGCGGTCGTGCGTCAGCGGATCGTTGCGGTAGGTGCGGACCACGTTGATGTCGCGCGCGAGCGCCTTGTCGTCGAGCCCGCTGGGGATTCCGCCTTGGATGCCCAGCGCGTTAAGCAGTTTCAGCAAGCCGGACTTCCATCCGGGCGGGTTGCGGGCCAACCGCAGCAACGGGGAGGTGGCAATGAGTGCGTCCAGTTTGGACCGCCGTTGCAGGGCGTAGCGGATTGCGATGGAACCACCCAGGCTATGTCCGTAAAGGATGCGCGGACGCTCCGGATAAAGCTCCCCGGCTTTTTCCAGCAGGCCCGATACATCCGCCATGAGTAGATCGAAGTTGCGGGCATGGCCGCGCGGGCCGCCCGAGCAACCGTGGCCGCGCAGGTCGAGCGCGACGACGGCATAACCCCGGGCGTTGAAGGCTGCGGCGACGTGGTCGTAGCGGGCGCAATGCTCGCCCAGTCCGTGCACGAGGCCGACGACCGCGTTCGCCGGAGCGGCGGGCCATTCGCGGCCCCGCAATGCAAGACCGTCGACGGCCGTGATTTCGAAACTTCCGCTCACCGGTGCTTCAATGGCGCCCTGAAGGTTCCCGGGGCCGTCGACGGGGTCGAGATCCGCGGGTTAAAATTTCGACAGTTGCTTTTCGAGTTCTGAAATTTCGGCCTGCATCGCGTTGTATTTTGCCACGGTTTCATCGTTGCGCTCAGGTTTTGTGTCCAGCCAGTTTTTGATTTCGGTCGTGGCCGTTTCCAGCTGGCTTTTGAGCTCCTTGAACTTTTTCTGTTCTGCATCGCTGAGGTTGCCGACGCGGAACATCAGCATATCCTCTTTCAGCCCCGCAACCTCTTCGGTCAGGGTTTCGACGTTCTCGTTCGCTTCGATCACGGCCTTTTTCCCTGCTTCCAGCTCGTCTTTTTTCGCGGTGAGGTCGCCGGCGAGCTTGCGGAAGGCGGCCTGTTTTTCCGGGCTGAGGGTTTTGCAATACTTCTCCATCTCGGCCGCACGGAAGCGGAACAGGGTTGCCATTTCGTCCTGGAAGCTTTCGGGCGTTTTGTTGCGGCCAGACCGCAGGCGTCCCAGTTCGGTTTGTCCGTCGCTTTCGAGTACGATGAAGGTCGGGAAGCCGCGTATGTCGAACGCTTCTTTGAGCGCCGCGTTACGCTGGGTGTATTTTTCGGGAACCAGGCTTTTGTCGGTCGGGAAATCGATGAGGACCATCATGAGGTTATCCTTCGCATAGGCCGCCCATTCCGGTTTTGAGAAGACGTTTTCCTCCATGATCTTGCACCAGCTGCACCAGTCCGTGCCGGAAAAATCCAGCAGGATCGGTAAATCCTTTTCCGCGGCCACTTTCTTGGCGGCGTCGAAATCCATCGTCCATTTGCCCGGCGTTGCGCCGTCGATGTCGGATTCGACGGCCTCCCCGTAGGTTCCGGTCATAGCTCCCGACAGCAACAGTGCCGCTCCAGCGATCAATCTTACGGTTTTCATGCAATATCTCCTGTGTGGTTAATAACGATTGCCGAAGCGTTCCAAGCCGGCAGATATCCTAAGCTAGCGTTTCACGACGTTTCTTGGCCATTGTTTCCTGCCGGTTTTTCCTTTGCGGGTATCGCCGATTCGCCGTCTTCCGTCTGCGCGTCCGTTGTTCCCGCATAGGGCACCGTGCTGCATGCCGCCGCGAGAAGGATGGCCAGCACCAATCCCGTTGCTCCGATTTGCAGGGCCGGTTTCATTTCCCTTACTCCGGTTTCGCCCGCCGAAAGCGTGAGGGCTCAGGGTTGAACAGCTCCTTGTTGCCGATGTTCTTCAGGAACGCCTGGTGGAGTTCCTCCGTCGTCTTGAACTCGTCGGAAACCACCTTGGCGTTGAGCGTGCGGACTTCGAGACTCCCGTTGGCGATGGTGTAGGACGCGACGTGATACCGCTCTTTTTCGTCTTTGCCCACCGGGCCCTCGGCCGTTCCGATCGCTTCGAGCTGCACGCAGGCCACGCTTCCGATTTTGATCGGATAACCGCGGTAGTAGATGCCTTCGTCGTTGGCGGGGTGGTGGATCATGTATTCGGTGTCCGAATACCGCAGCACCATCAGGTTTTCGTCGGTCGCCGCCGCGACGCCCGTTGCGGAGACCGGCACCCAGACCCCAAGGAGTTCCGCATCGACCGGGATCGTATGATCCTTTACCAACGGCGCCTCGTATTCGCATCCCGCCAGCAACATGGCCGTTGCGGCCAGCGCCATGAACATCGTTTTATTCATTCCATTGTCTCCTGTTGTTCTCGTTTTATAGATGGTCGGATACCGTTAGAGCGTGTTGCCTGCCGACGCGGCTACCAATCCTGCATATGGCCGAAATCGCGCGACAGGTTGCGCATCTCTTTTTCATTGGTTTCGAGCAGGTTGGTGAAGACCTCCTTGATCCGCTTCGAATGGGCGCGTTTGACCACCTCGCGGTAGAGTTCCGAAAGGCGCTGGTCGAGCCGCAGCACTTCGCGCAGTACATCTTCCGCATCCATGTCGGCCGTGATCTCGGCGGGGGTGAGATAGTGCTCGACCTTGATGTCGGGCGGGAACTGCAACCAGGTGTCGGTCACATCGTGCGAAACATGTTTTTCATAGTCTTCCAGCGCCTCTTCGTGGCGCTTTTCGGCCTCGCCGAGATAGTTCAGCAGGATCTTCGCCCACGCCTTGTCGCTGCCCGCACTTCGCGCGGCGAAGTATTCGCTCAGCTGGGCGTGGAAGTCCCGCGCTTGGTCGATGATGTCCATCACTCGTTCCTGACTCATTGCATGCCTCCTGTCTGCGTTCGCTTTGTTCCGTTCCTTCGAATGCTGTTCCTGTGCCTTTCGTCGAGCTCAACCTTAGTGCACGGGCGCGAATGGAACAACCCGCC
>NZ_JBFJYW010000089.1:0-12376 GCF_041622395.1 Pontiella sp.
CCCTGCATGCCTTCCTCCAGCGAGGCCCCGTTGGCCAGCGAAAAGATCGCGCCGCAATCGGTGCACTCGTACAATTTCACTTCGGAATCCCGCACTTCGGAATACCCGAAAAAATCCACTTCGCAGGAATTGCAGGTCAGCGCCCGCTTTTGAACGCGCACGGTTTTGATTTGCATGCCGGCTCCTTAAACGATCTCGTTTCGGTATTTTTCGACGACTTGATCGAGGGCGCGGGCGCTGGCCAGGATTACCTTGCGGCATCCTTCGGCTTCCGTGCGGTGCTCCTTCTTCAGCGGGGCGCAGTCGATATGGCCCATCTCTTTTTCAAACACAGCGAAATAATCCTTCGTGATCGTCTTGGCCAGGTCCGACTCGTGCCCGCGGTCGCGGACGAACAGTTTGCCCAGCGCCATCACGCCGCCGGTCAGTGCGCCGCAGAGCAGCTCCTGCCCGCCGACCCCGCCCCCGAACCCGGCAGACAGCACCAGCGCGTCGTGCGACAGGTTCCAGCCATGCACTTCGTTGGCGGCATGCAGAATGGTCTCCGCACAGTTCAGGTCCTTGTCCGCAAAAAATCCGGTTTCAATCAGCTTTTCCATATCCCATCTCCTAATTCATTCCGCCGTTTATGTGGCTAGATCCGCACAAAGGAAAGCACGATCGGCCCCGTTGGAAAAGCCGCATTCCAAGGATTGCCCTTGCTTCAACGGGATAACGGCCCCGTTTTGCCGCGATCAACCTAGGTCTGGCAACGCTTGCCGCGGGTTTACGGCCAACGAACCTGGACCCGGTAGAAGCACGGTTCGCCGTTGCCCGCAGGCGGGTTGGTAAACGCGTTCACGTCCGGCGTGGCCGGGAGATCGACCGCTCCGGCAACATTGGAAAAGACCGTTGCCGGCAAGTTGGTGGTCGCCTGTACCGAATAGAAGCGCCCCTCGGCACTTGTCCAACGGATGATGGTTCCGTCGCCGCTGATCGCGAGGATGCGGAAGCACGACACGCTGTTGGTTGGGTCGGTGCCGGCAATGTATTCCTCCCAGTTGCTCATCCCGTCGCCGTCGGCGTGCCCGCCGGCATCGTCCACAAACGGATTGAGCCCGTACCGGATCTCGAACTCGTCCGTCATGCCGTCGTTGTCGTCGTCCGGATCGTCCTCATCGGCCAGCCCGTCGCCGTCGTTGTCGGCCATGGCCAACCAGCCGCGCAACACGCCCTCGTCGGCGGCGAGCGCATAGGGCAGGCCATTGTTGGTATGGAAAACCGGCGCGTAGTGGACATCGTTCTCCTCGCCTTCGATCCGGTCGGCCGGGCGGTAATAGTTTTCGTGAGGGGAGACGGGGCCGATGTGCCAGATGAGGTTGTTGCTGCAGGTCACGTGGTTGCCCAGCGAATCGTTGTTGTAGATCGCATAGCCGGTTTGGCTGAAGGGATCGACGTTATTATAAGCGATGACGCACTCGCGGACATTCATCCAGCGGTTGCTGGCGGAGGCGCGCAACCGAATCATATCGGCCGCCGCGCCGTCGGGGCTGGCGCAGTTGACGATGGTGCAGCGCTCGACCCGAACGGTGTGCGACAGACTGCTCCCTTCATAGCCGTCATAGGCAACCGCGCGGCCGAAGCCTTCGATCAGGCAGTGCGAAACCACCGCCTCGCCTTGGAGGGCGGTCTCCGTTCCCCAACCGCCAAAGAAGACGGCGGTACCGTTGCGTTTGCTGCGGGTGCCGGGAATCCCGTTGAGCTGGTCGCCGTCGTATTCGCCCGTCATCCAGACATTGGAAATGGTGGCGTTGCACCAATGCCGGTCTTCCTCCGCCGCAGTGGACCAAAACTGGAAGGCCGAGCGCGCCCAGTCGTTGCCGTCGCCGCTAACCTCGACCTTGAAGTTGGCGAACAGCGTACGGTTGGAGCAGCCGTTGAGGTCGCGGATGAAGCCGGTGTTGGAGGTTTGGAAAACCGTCGCCGTCGGACCGGCCCCAACCACGCCGATACCGCCGGAGGTGCCCCAGTAAAGATCCTGGTTGCCCTCGCCCGAAAAGGTGCCGGGACCGACGTTGATGGTCGAGGGCGAAACCGCAATGTTGCGCGCCGCCTCCAACGTCAGCTTGGCGGTTTCCCACGTCAGGCCGTCGTTGCCGTCGTCGCCGTCGGTGGAGACATAGTATTGCGGCAGCTCGGGTTCGGTCGTGCGCCAGCCGCGGTCCACCTCGTCGGCCAGCACATAGGGTTCGCCGCCGATCGTTTTGAAATTGGGCGCGTAGTGGACGTCGTTCTCCTCACCGTCGATGTGCTCTTCGGGGCGGTAGTAGAGGTCGTGCGGCGACGCGGGCCCGATGTGCCAGACCAGGTTGTTGCCGCAGACGACGCGGTTGTTCGTCGATTCCAGGTTGTAAATGGCCCACCCCCAGTTGCTGGAGGGGTCCGCGTTGCCGTAGGCGATGACGGAGTCGCGGACGAGCAGCGTGCGGTTGCCGCCGGAGCCGCGCAGCCGGACGAGGTCGCAGTCGCCGCTGTCGGGACTGGCGCAGTTGACGATGGTGCAGCGGTCGACCCGAACGGTGTGCGACAGGGCGCCGCCGCCATAGTCGTCGTAGGCAACCGCGCGGCCGAAGCCTTCGATCAGGCAATGGTCGATGTCGATTTCGCCGGCCAGACTCGCGTTTGTGCCCCAGCCGCCGAAAAAGATGCCGGAACCATTGGCCTTGCTGTTTGTGCCGGGAATCCCTTGGAGCTGATCGCCGTCATACTCCCCGTTCAGCCACAGGTTCGACAAGGCGACGTTGCAGAGATGCTGATCCGGATTCTCCGAATCGGTCCACCACCCGAACGCGGTGCGGCCCCAGTCGTTGCCGTCGCCCGCAATCTCGACCTTGAAGTCGGCGAAGGTGGTGTGCGCCTCGCAGCCGTTCAGGCCGAGAATGAAGCTGTTGGCTACGCGGAAGATCGTCTCCGTTGGCCCGGACCCGACCACGTTCACGCCGCCATGGTCGGTCCAGATTATGTTGTCGTTGGCGGAAAACACGCCGGAGCCGACGTTGATGGTCGAGGGCGAAACCGCGATGGCCTTGGCCCCCTCCAGGGTCGCCTTGGCGGTTTCCCAGCTCAGGCCGTCGTTGCCGTCGTCGCCTGAAGCAGCCACATAAAGATCGGGGCCGGCCATGGTGGCCAGCGGTGCGCAAAGCACGAGAAACAAGCAATACCGCGCATATCGAGTATTCATCGTGATCCTCCCTGGTTGGTAGCACGCACCGGTGCATTTAACGCCGAAATTTTCCGTTGTCAATCGCCCAAATCAAAAAACCCCTATGTTTTCATACGGGATTTTGTCGGGATGGCGTTTCCCCCTATTCGCGCTTGGCCCATCCCCCCGCGAAAACCGCGCCCCGCAAGGGTTAGGCGCCGCGCAAGGCCGGGGATGCCCGAAGCGATATTTCCCCTTAGGCCTTTGACTTTGCGGCCCTCGAACATTTAACGTGTACGCCATTTTTAACCAGAAGGATTCGGCAATGAGCGTAGTGAAAGAAAGTTTCGGGCGGACGAACGACGGCCAGGCCGTCGATGCATTCATCTTTGAAAACGCCAACGGCATGAAGGCCAAGGTGATCAACTATGGCGCAACGATCGTCTCGATCGAGACGCCGGACCGCGCCGGCCAGCCGGCCGACTTGGTTTGCGGCTTCGACGACATGGTCGGCTACCAGAGCGAAGCCAATCCCTATTTCGGTGCCTGCTGCGGCCGCTATGCCAACCGCATCGCCAAGGGCAAATTCACGCTCGACGGCGTGGAATATTCGCTGGCCATCAATAACGGCCCGAACGGGCTGCATGGCGGCACCGTGGGCTTCGACAAAAAAGTGTGGGACGCCGCGATGGTCGGCGATTCGGTCAAGATGACGCTGATCAGCCCCGACGGCGAGGAAGGGTATCCGGGTACACTGAAGGTCGAGCTGACGTATTCGCTCAACGACGAAGGCGAGCTGCGGCTCGACTATTCGGCGACGACCGACCAGAAAACGATCCTCAACCTGACCAACCACAGCTATTTCAACCTGGCGGGCGCAGCCAGTGGCTCCGTCCACGACCAGATCATCTGCATCAACGCCGACCGCTACACGGAGGTGGACGACGACGCGACGCCCTCCGGCCGGCTGCTTCCGGTGGCCGGCACCGAAATGGACCTGACTTCCCCGACGCCGATCGGCCAACGAATCGGCGAGGTGCAGGGACGCGGCTACGACCACAACTATTGCCTGAACAAGAAAGCCGAAGGCGAGCTTTCGCTGGCGGCGGTGGTGACCGATCCGGCGAGCGGCCGCGCGATGGAGTGCTGGACCACCGAACCGGGGGTGCAGTTCTACGCGGCGAACTGGGTCGAGAACGTCGTTGGCAAGGGCGGCGCCATCTACAACATCCAGGAAAGCTTCTGCCTCGAAGCGCAACACTATCCCGACAGCCCGAACCACCCGGACTTCCCCAGCACCGAGCTGGCCCCCGGAGAAACCTACACCCAAACCACCATCTATAAGTTCGGGGTCGAGGGATAGGCCGCGCGGATAGCGCAAAGGTAAATAGCCGGGACTCCTTGCCCGGCTATTTCGTTTTCCGGGTAGACGGTGCGGACTACGGGAACAGTGCCTTCACCGAATCCTTGTTCAGCGCAATCAGGGTGAAGACGCCGAGCACGGTGCCAAACGGCATGAACATGCATTCGACGCCCGCGACCACCATACAGAAGAGCCGGCCTTGGCGTTTGCGCAGCTTATTGCCCGCGATCAGAATGCAGACGGCGCAGGCCCATCCCAGCAGAATGAAGACCGAGCCCATGATCACGAACATCCAGCCAATGAACAAAGGCGGGTGCGCGGAACCCTCGGTCGCGCCAAAGAACGTTCCCGAAACCATCGCCAGCCCCATGAAAACATGCAGGAACGGCATGCATGAAAACAGCGCGATGAGCCCCCCGACGACGTAGTGGAAGGTTGCCAGCAGATCCAGCTGCTTGATTGCTTCGTTGTCCATTGCCGATCTCCCTTGGAATAAAATACGGCAAGAACCTACCGCGTTCCCGGAACGCGAGACAAGGCAAACCGCGTGCGGCCGGAATATTCGGGCTTGTTTCGGGCAGGGGGAAAATCCAGACTGGGTTCGATGAAGATCGGCTTTTCGACATTTGTGCTGGATGGGGGACGAACCGGGGTAGCGACCTATATCCGCGAGTTGATCCGTTTCCTGCAGTTGGAGGATTCGGAAAACTCGTACGAGTTGCTGATGGCGCGGTGCGACGCCGACCTGATTGCCCTTTCGAACCCTCATTTTTCGAAGCGCATCGTACCCTCGGCGGTC
Organism: Pontiella sp.; assembly: GCF_041622395.1. Lineage (NCBI taxonomy): Bacteria > Pseudomonadati > Kiritimatiellota > Kiritimatiellia > Kiritimatiellales > Pontiellaceae > Pontiella > Pontiella sp. The sequence goes on from NZ_JBFJYW010000089.1 coordinate 5,344, forward strand.
CGGCAGCCGCTGCTCAACCTCGTCTGGCACAACACGGTGCTGGCGGCGGCGGGGAAAAAGTATGATCTCGTGCATGTTCCGAGCGCGCGGCGCATCCCGCTGGTGAAGGGAACCAAGATCGTGGCGACGGTGCACGATCTGGCGGCGTTCGCGGTGGAGGCCAAATACGACCCGGCCCGGATGTTTTTCAACCGCAAGCTGGTTCCGGCCATGATCCGCCGGGCCGACCATGTGATGGCCGTGAGCGAATTCACCAAGAACGACCTCGTGAAATACGCGGGGTATCCGGAAGAGCGTATTTCGGTCATCTATTCGGGCATCAACCACGATGTCTTCCGCCCGGTCGAGCCGGCGGCGGCGCGCGAAAAGCTGCAGCTGGCGCATGGACTCGAAAAGCCGTTTTTCACCTATGTCTCGCGCCTGGAGCACCCGGCCAAAAACCATATCCGGCTGATCGAGGCGTTCGAACGCTTTAAACTCGAGAACGACAGCGCCCACCAGCTCGTGCTGGCCGGCGCCGACTGGAACGGGGCGGATGCCATCAAGGCGCGCGCAGCCCAAAGTCCGGTGAAGGACGACATCCTGTTCCTGGGCTTTGTGCCCTTGAAGTCGCTTCCCCTGCTCTATTCGGCGTGCGACCTGATGGTTTTCCCCTCGCTGTTCGAAGGTTTCGGCTTTCCGATCGTCGAGGCGCTGGCCTGCGGCGCACCCGTGATTTGCTCCAATACCTCCTCGATGCGCGAACTCGCCGGCAACCGGCTGCCGACCTTTGAACCGACCGATCCGGAGGCCCTGTTCCAATGCATGGTTAACACGGTCTCGGCAGGCTGGAGCCGCGAAAGGCGAGTTCGAGGCACGGATTTTGCTCTAAGCTTTGATTGGAGACGAACCGCCCAACGGGTTGTGGAGGTATATCGGTCGCTTGGCTGACGGATGAAGACGGTATGAATAGGGGAACCAAAATCCTGATATGGCTCGTTATTTTCGCCGCACTCGCAACGGCGGCGGCCTTGGTCTATCTAGAACTGCCGAAAGAGCAGCCGAAGCTCGAACTCACGCGCCAGGAGTTCGATTGGTTGCAAAACCATGCGGAATCCATCCGCATGGCCCCCCTGCCCGATTCCCAGCCCATCGATTTTTTCGATCAGAACGGACGGCACGCGGGACTGACGGCGGACTATATCCGGCTGATTGAACGGAAACTGGGCATCCGCTTCGAAGTGGTTCGCTGTAAAAACTGGGCGGAAATCCTCGAAAAGCTGCAGAACAAGGAGATCGACCTCGTTGGATCGGTGCAAAACACGCCGGAGCGCCAAGACTTCCTGCGCTTCACGGCGCCCTATTTCCGCGTCCCGACGGTGATCCTGACCCGCCAAGGCTGGGGCGGCGAGCTGACGCTCGACGCGCTGGGCGAGGCCTCGGTGGTGCTGGTGGAAGGCTCGGCCATCCACCACCATGTGGCCCAGCTGCACCCGGAATTCGACCTGATTCCGGTGAAGGACGCCGGATCGGGCATCCGCATGGTTTCGTTCAAGGAGGCCGATGCCATGGTGGCCGACCTCGGCGTGGCCTCGCACTATATCGACACCTTCGCCATCGGCAACCTACGCGTGGCGGGCGACATCGACTATCCGTGGGACCTCTGCCTGGCCTCGCGCGGCGACTGGGAGCTGTTCAACTCGATCCTGAACAAGGCCCTGGCCAACATCACCCCCGAGCAGCGCCGCGAAATCAGGCACCGCTGGATCACGCTCGACGACACCGTGCGGATTCCGCGCGCGCAATATTTGCGGATCATCGGCGGCATCCTGGTCATCACGTTGCTGGCGATCGGGTCGGTCATGTTCTGGAACCAAACCCTGCGCAAACAGGTGAGCCACCGCACCCATGAGCTCGGCCAGGTCCGGCAAAGCCACGCCCAGGCCACCCGCGCCCTCGGCGAGAGCGAGGAGCGGTTCCGGGTGCTGGTGGAATCGTCCAGCGACATGATCTGGGAAATGGATTTCTACGGTTGCTACCTCTACGTCAGCCCGCGCGTCCGCGAAATCCTGGGGTACGAACCCGAGGAGATGGTGGGCCGAAGCTCCCTTTCCTTCCTGGTCAAGGAGGACACGGAACGCGGCATGGAAAAACTGCGCAGCGGTTCCCCCCAAAGCGTGTTCGATTGCGAAATACAAACCTTTGTCCACAAGTCGGGCCGCAAGGTGATCATGGAATCGAGCGGTCGGGCCTTCGCCAACAACAAAGGCGAAACGGCCGGCTACCGCGGCGTTGCGCGCGACATTACCGACCGCATCGAATACGAAAACGCCCTGCGCCGCTCCGAAGAGCGGTTCCGCAATTTGGTCGAAACCACCTGCGATTGGATCTGGGAGGTCGATGCGGAAGGCAACTACACCTACGCCAGTCCCCAGGTCCAGGATTTGCTCGGCCATACCCCGGATGAAATGATCGGGAAGCATTTGACCGCGCACATGGCGCCGGCCGAGGCCGAGGCCATGCGGGCGCTCTTCGGCAAAACCGTGGAAGAGGGCACCCCGATCCACGCGATGGTCAATGCCCTCCGCCACAAGAACGGCAGAACCGTGATGCTCGAAATCAGCGCGGTCCCGTTCTACGACAAAACCTGGAGCATCCGCGGGTACCGCGGCATCGGCCGCGACATCACCGACCGCGTCGCCGTCGAAAAACAGCTCGAATTCGAGCGCAACCTCTTCCGCTCGTTCATGGAACACGCCCCGGACCTGATCTATTTCAAGGATGCCGATGGGCGCTTCATCGAAGTCAACGCCGCCAAGGCCGACGAGCTCGGCCTGACCCCCGAAGAGGTGATCGGGCACACGGATTTCGACTACCTGCCGGCGGACCAGGCCCACGTGCGCCAGGACGACGAACAGGAAGTGATGCTGACGCGCAAGCCGGTCCAGAAGGAGGAGTTTGCCGCCACGCCGTCGGGCAACCGCTGGTATTTGACCACCAAGGTGCCGCGCTACGACAACGAAGGCAACGTGGTGGGCACCTTCGGCACCTCCTGGAACATCACCTACCGCAAGCAGGCCGAAGAAGAGCTCCGCCATCTGCGCGCCCTGCTCAGCAATACGATCGACTCGATGCCCTCGATCCTCGTCGGTGTCGATGCCGTCGGCTCGGTGATCCAGTGGAACCGCCAGGCGGAAGCGGCCACGGGCCTGCTGCCCGCGGATGCCCTCGGCCAGCCGCTGGCCAAGGCCTTCCCCGCCCTGACCAAGGAAATGGCGAAGGTCGAGCGCGCCATGCGCGAACGCCGCCCCCAGCAGGAGGAGCGCATCCCCATCCTCGAGGGCGACCGCACCCGCTACACCGACATCACCGTCTATCCCCTGCTCGACGACGAAACCGAGGGCGCCGTGATCCGCGTGGACGACGTGACCGACCGCGTGATGATCGAAGACAGCATCCGCAACATCGTCGAAGGCGTGGCCGCGGTCGGCCGCCGCTTCTTCAACTCGATGGTGGACCAGCTGGCCAAGACGCTGGGGGCCGACTTCGCCTTCATCAGCGAATTCCACGGCGACGAGCGCGAGGCGATGCGCACGATCGCGGTGTCCGATCATGGCGCAACCAGCGCCAACTTCAACTACGGCCTGGCCGATACCCCGTGCGAACACGTGCTCTCCGGCGACTCGTGCGTCTACCTGGAAAATGTCGGCGACTGCTATCCGAAAAACAGCCTGCTGCAGGAGCAAGGCATCCACGCCTACATCGGCATCCCGCTGGTAGACTCCGAGAACAAATCGCTCGGGGTGATGGTGGCGATGTACCGCAAGCCGGTGGAAAAGGTTGATTTCGCCAAATCGATCATGCAGGTCTTTGCCGGGCGCACCGCGGCCGAGCTGGAACGGCTGCAGGCCACCAAGGATCTGGTCGCGTTGCAGAACCTGCTCGAAAACATCATCAACTCGATGCCCTCGATCCTCGTCGGCGTCGATGCCGAGGGCCGGGTGATGCAATGGAACCGCCAAGCCGAAAGCGTGTCGGGCATCGATGCCAAGCGGGCGCACGGGCAGCCGCTCCGCCGCGTTTTCCCCGACCTGGGCCCGGAGATGAACCACGTACTCGAAACCATGGGCATGCACGGAACCGAACGCAACGAACGCATCCACTGCACGATCGACGGAACGCCGCGCATGGTCGATGTAACCGTCTACCCGATCACCTCCGACGGATCGGAAGGCGCCGTGATCCGAATCGACGACGTGACCGACCGGGTGCGGATCGAGGAAATGATGGTGCAGTCGGAAAAAATGATGTCGGTCGGCGGGCTGGCGGCCGGCATGGCGCACGAAATCAACAACCCGCTGGCAGGCATTCTGCAGAACCTGCAAGTCATGCACAACCGCATCATGCACACCACCGAACGCAACATGGGCGCCGCGCAGGAGGTGGGCACCTCGCTCGAAGCCATCCAGGCCTACATGGAGAAGCGCGGGCTGTTCGGCATGATGGAATCCATTTCCGAGGCGGGGCGCCGCGCCGCCAAGATCGTCGACAACATGCTCAGCTTCAGCCGGAAAGACGAGGCCCACTTTGCGCCCAACGATCTGGAGGAGATCATCGAGCGCAGCATCGAGCTGGCCTCCAACGACTACAACCTGAAGAAGCGCTTCGACTTCCGCCATATCCGGATCGAGCGCGATTTCGATGCGCTCGAACCGGTCCCGTGCGAAGGCAGCCAGATCCAGCAGGTGATCCTGAACCTCCTATCCAACAGCGCCCAGGCGATGGCCGAACGCAACGAGCGCGCCGCCCAGCCGACGATCCTGGTTCGCCTGAAGAAGGAAACCGACATGGTTTTGATCGAAATCGCCGACAACGGCCCCGGCATGGATGCCGAAACCCGCAAACGCGTATTCGAGCCGTTCTTCACGACCAAGGAGGTCGGCCATGGAACGGGGCTGGGGCTGTCGGTCTCCTATTTCATCATCACGGAGAACCACGGCGGCAGCATGAGCGTTGCGTCGTCGCCCGGCCATGGGGCCTGTTTCAGCATCCGCATCCCGTATGAGCACCGCATGGAGCGCTGGGGGTTGCGGTTATGATGGGCCGCGACGAAAGCGGCCCGATCCGGGTCCTGCTCGTCGACGACGAGCAGGCGATCCGCGACTGCCTCGTGGCCTACCTCGACGATGTGGGGTTCGATGCGATGGCCTGCGGCAGCGCCGAGGATGCGCGCGACCTGATGCGGGTGGAAAGCTTCCAGGTCTGCATCGTGGACCTGCGCCTGCCGGGACTCGGCGGCGAGGAGTTGATCCTGTGGGCCCACAAACATTTCCCGGAGCAACGCTACATCATCCACACCGGCGCCATCGCCTTCACCCTCTCCGACGACCTCAAAGCGATCGGCATGAAGCTCGAACACGTGTTTCTCAAACCCGTCATCCGTCTGGTGCACCTGACGGCGTGCATCAAGGAGCTCGCCTACACCCCCGAGGCGCAACGGCCCAGCTCCAAGTTTTCGGCATCGGACCGGCACTAGGCATAGACCCGAACGCGTTGCCAACCTGCGCTCTTTTGCGGCTGAACCTTCAGTTTCATGAATTCTCAATACATGTTTCCCCCGATCGAGAGATCGCGCTATTGTGCCGATTCATGCTACGGAGATGCCACATGTCCAAACAGATGCTCGCAGTATCCTTGGTCGCCCTTTTCTTGGGGCAGATCGCCATGGCCGGGCTCGATTCTCTTTTCTACCAGCCCGACGCGAGAAACTATGCCTCCCCGGCCCAGAACGGATCGGCCTATGAAAGCATACCGTTCAGTAGCGCGGATGGCACCCAGCTGACCGGTTGGTTCATTCCCGCCAAGGGCCAAGCACTGGGAACGGTGGTTCATTTCCACGGCAATGCGCAAAACATGAGTGCCCACTATTCGTTTGTATCCTGGCTTCCGGAAAGTGGATTCAACCTCTTCACCTTCGACTACCGTGGCTATGGGCAATCAAAGGGAACGCCCTCCCGAAAAGGGGTCTACGAAGATTCCCTGGCCGCCCTTCAATACATCAAGACCAGAACCGATATCGACCAAACAAAAATCATTCTGTTCGGCCAAAGCATTGGAGGGGCGAATGCGCTGGTGGTGGCCGGAAAAAACCGGATCGACGGCATTGTCGGAATCGCGGCAGATTCATCCTTTGCGTCATATAAAAGCGTCGCGGTAGAACATGCCGGGTTGCTTAAACCCCTGGCTTTTTGCCTGATCGGCAACAAACTGAGTCCCCAAAAACACATTGCGAACATTGCGCCGACTCCCTTGCTCCTGATCCATGGAACGCAGGACCGTGTTGCATCGTATAAACACGCGCAGAGTTTGCTCGAAAAGGCGGGAGAACCCAAACAGCTCTGGACGATTCAGGGCGGCGGACATACCTCAGCGCTGGGGGCTTGCTTTAAAGAAACCGCGCCCAGACTCCACGCACAATTTGTTGCCTGGGTCCGAGAACCGACCCCTCCGCCGTCGAAGGCGTCACCTTCAAATCCTCCATCGCCGCCACCCTCGTCAACGGTCAGATCGCCTACAGCAACGGACAGGTGAATCATTCAGTCCGCGGGCAGCGCCTCCTTTTCAACCGTTAATCCCAAATCCGGGACTGGAACCACGCAATTCCGCCCAAGCGGAAGGAATTGCCTCAGATGGACACCGAGCCTCAATGAGATATGGAGTTTGTTCCGCACACCCGCCGGAGCAAGAACCTGTTTTGCATATCCTGTTCATGAATCTGTGTTTATCGACAATTGATCGCTACTCGCTCGCTATGGCCATCTGTGGTTCATTTGCTTTTCTTGGTTAAATCTTTTACCTGCACCATACCGTGTATTTCGCGGTCCAAAACCCACCCGCACCGATTTTTCTGCCCTTCCCCATCCGCACCGATTTTTCTGCCGTTTATCTTTCTGCCCCACTCTCCTCCGCACCGGATTCGCTTCTTTGCGCCTTCGCGGTCCAAAACCCACCCGCACCGAATCATTCTGTCCTAAATCATTTTGTCGAACCCACG
>NZ_JBFJYW010000090.1:0-12357 GCF_041622395.1 Pontiella sp.
CCCTCCCAATCTTCTCCAGCGCGCGGAGGGGGTCGCGGGCGCCTTGGTCGTCGACGGCTCCTACGGCACCGAACACCTCCGCCAAATCCAGGCCGAAGCCAAGGAAATCGTCAACACCGCTCTCGCCTAGTGCGTGAAAAGTGACGATTGAGGCGTGACGATTGAGGCGTGAGGCGTGATTCCATCCGGGATCGCGCCTCGTTTTTTTTGGAGGGCGAGGCTCCGTCCGAGCCAATCGGCGGAGCGGTGCGCGGTCCAATGCGGATGACCATGCGGACGCGGCGGCGGGGTGGAACCTCCCGCCCTACCGGGATCGTCACGCATATAATTTTCCCCTTCGCGATCTTAGAGACTTCGTGTTTAACTCCTCCCATGGGCAGACAAAAGAACAACAACAAGAATGCCGGGAAGAAGCGCGGGCGCGGCGGCGCGGGGCAGAACCGCGCCGAGACCGACGCCTTTCTGAAGAAGAACCGCTCAAAGCCGGACGTCATTACGACGGCCAGCGGGCTGCAGTATACGATCAAGGAACCGGGCACGGGCAAGTCGCCGGACGAGTGGAGCACGGTGGAGGTCAACCAGCGGATCCTGCTGGTCGACGGCACGATCATCAAGGACACCTACCACGGCACCGAGACCGACACGTTCACGATGGCCGAGGCGATCGACGGCCTGAAGGAAGGGCTGCCGCTGATGAAGGAAGGCGGCAAGTTCCGCTTTGTGGTCCCGCCGGATCTGGCGTGGGGCAAACGCGGCGCCGGCGACAAGATCGGCCCCCATGCCGCGCTGATCTTCGACATTCGCCTTGAAAAGGTGATCGGCTAGAAGCCGCGGGCATCGGCCTGGCGGTCGTGGAGCTCGCGGGCGCGGTTCAGGTTATCGATAAAGGTGCCGAGATAGGTTTCCTGCTGGCCGTAGGAGCGGAGCGGGATAATCACCGGTTTGGGCGACGACGCCACTTTCGCGGGCAGCACGTGACAGACATCGCTCTTGACCATGATGCCGATGAACTCGCCGCGGTCGGTCAACAGATAGTCGCCCACATCCGGGCGGCGGCCGCTGACCGTCCTGACCGTCAGGTAGTCGCGTCCCAGCATGGGGATGATTTCAACCAGCCCGTACGCATTCACGTCCTTGGCACTGAAGAGCGACGCAACCCGCAGGCGGCGCTGCTTGAGCCCTTCCATCGTGATCGGTTCCAGCGCATTTTCGGTCGAGTCGACGACATGAACCAGGCAAACCTGCGGCTCGGTGGCGGGAACCATGATGGCCTGCAGGGTGCCGGCCTTGCCTTCCCCAACCATCGGCGCGGCAACACCCTTCACGTCGGTCACGCGGTCCGACAGCCCGCCGAAGAACGATTTTTTTAGCCCAAGCTCGTCAAATTCCGCCGGCACCACCGTGAATCCGCCGACCTTGACCAACGGAATCGCGAGTTCCTTATCGGTTTGGTAAAGCTGGCCGTTTGAGGCTTTGCGCTCGGTATAACGGATCCGAACGCGGCGCAGGGCGTCATCGCGCCGCGTCCACACGGACTTGCCGAGTTCCTCGACGGCGGCCTGTTTTTCGGCTTCGAGGCGGGCGACGCGCTCTTTGTCGCTCTTCCCGCGTTCTTCGAGCGCGGCGGCATCGGCCGTGGCCTGTACGAGTTTTTGGGTGACCTCTTCGTTTTTACCGGCCAGCCGTTCGCGTTCGGACAGGGCAACGGAGGCTTTGGCGGCGGCCTCGGCCGCCTCGGTTTTCGCGGCGGCCAGTTCTTCCGCGCGGCGAGTCAACGCGGCATTGAGTTGCTGGAGTTGCTCCTGGGCGACGTCCCGTTCGGCCCGGGCGCGCGCCGCGTCCTCCTTGGCGGCGAGTACTGCGGAGTCCAGTCCGGCGCCGGCCTGCTCGGCCAGCTTGGCTTTGCGCTGGGCCTCGGCGGCCTTTTGCTCGGCAAGCTTCATTTGAACCAAGGCGGCATCGGCGCGTTCCTTGGCTTCGCGTTCCTTCTGTTCGAGTTCGAGCGTGCGCTGCTTGGCCAATAGCGCCTGGCGGTTGACCAGCTCCGCCTCCCGGGAGGCCACCTCGGCATCGGAGCGCGCGGCGGCGGCGGCCAGTTCGGCCTGCCGAAGCTTTTCGAGCGCCGCCAGGTTTGCGGCGCGGTCGCGCTCGGACTTGGCCTCGGCCAAATCGGCCCGTTCCAGCGCGGCGCGGGAGAGCGCGGTGGTCTCTTTCAGTTGCGCTTCGAGCCGCGCAATCTGGTCGCGGTAGGCGGTTTCGTTCCGCAAGCCCTCTTCGAGCATACGCGACATGCCGCCGGCCGGTAGCGGAATGTTCCCCGCCCCGCCGCCCGCCCGCTGCCGGGCGGTCAGCGCCAGCACCGACAGCACCATGACGTCGAGCATCACGATCAGAATCGAACGCCGCATTTTACTCCGCCCCGCCCGTTTGCATCAGCAGTTCCTGTTTCAGCGGAGTGTGGTAGCCCAGGCGCAGGATCACGGAAACAATGATGCCCATGGCCGTTGAGGCATAGGCAAACATGAGGCCCGCCGAGGGGTAGAGGGTGATGACAATGAAGCTGCCGACGGAACCGAGCAGGCCGAAGTAGAGCGGCAGGTCGTAGTAGATGTCGATGGCATCGAGCAGCTCAAGCGTGTGCCCCGCATCGCGCCCGGAAGCCTTGACGCCCCGGGTCTTGGAGAGCGCCGCGATCCAGGCAAACACCTGCAGCACCGCGGAAAGGAGCACCATGACCCACGACATGCGCTGGCCGACGCGCTCCGAAACCTGCCGGGCCTGCTCCACCATCTCCGGACTGATGGCGCCCATGCCTCCGGAGATCGGGGCTTCGCTCGGCTTGAAGAGATACGAAATGCCCACCGCCAGCAATGCCGTCAGCAACAAAACGCCCAAAAAAATAAAGAAACCACGTAAAAACTTCATTCGCCAGACTCCAATAAAAGATGAACCTCGAGCGCATACACTACCGCAACCCCGCCATGAATCACAAGACGCCGGACAAAAAACGAAACGGACGGAAAAAACGGACCATCTTCGGCGATCGACGGGTTCTTTCCGCCTCTTCGCGCTTGGGCCGGCCACCCCGCGCCCTGCGATAAGACGGCAAAGAGCTTGCATTAAGTTCGGCATTTTAAACACTATGTCCAAAATGGCTGTTTGAAACCGGCCAGGCAACCCAAGGAGAGAAGTATGAGAAAAACGACGGTCGTTCTGACTGCAGCCATGGCGGCATCGCTAACCTATGCCGAAAGCATCATCCAACCCATCAACGAAAAGGGGTACGGCACCTTCTCCGGCAAGGTGCAGTCTCTGAGCATGTACCGCGACGGCGTTTCAGGATCCGGGGTCAACGGCGCCAAAAGCACCCTCGGCACCACCATCAGCTACGATTCTCCCGAGGTTTCCGGCTTCGATGTCGGCCTCGAGTACGACTACTACAAAGAGGTCTACGACAACAACACGTCGGCCGTCCTGGGAAACCCCGAACTCGCGATCCTCAACGAAGCCTACCTGCGCTACAACTTCGGCCTCGTGGGCCTGACCAACACCACCGTGAGCATCGGCCGCAAAATCAACAATGCCGAAGTGTTCCGCGCCGATGAAATCCGCAACAAGTCGCGCTCGATCATGGCGCTCGAGGCCGGCAGCAAAGACATTGAAAACTGGTCGATCGCCGGCGGACACGCCTTCGAGCAGTGCAGCTGGAACAGCGACGATTTCGTGGATCTGGGCGACTACGGCATCACTTGGGCCGAGGCGGTCTACACGGGGATGGACAAGCTGGAACTGGCCCTGTTCGACGCGGTTGTCTGGGACGAAGTGAACATGTTCGGGGGGCGCGGCCGCTACGAACTGAACGGCGAAACCGCCATTCTGGGCTATTTCCGCCGGGAAAAGTCGATCGGCGACGGGGTCTCGGAAGGCGACGCCCTGGGGTTGTCGATCGAGCATAAGCTGTGCGGGGTCACGCTGGAAGGCGGCTACTTCGGCGTCTATGGCGACGGGCTCCTGCTCGACCAGCGCTCCATCGGCTTCAACCATGTGCTCGGCACCGCGATGCTCATCAGCGGCGGACACTGGGACGCCGGCGCCAACACCTATTACGTCACGGCGAAAACCCAGCTGGAAAACACCAAGACCTCGCTCTACGCGCTGGCCAGCTATACCGACAACGGCCGCACTGGCAGCCTTGGCAACGGCTACGAAATCAACACCGTAATCAAGCAGCCGCTGATGGACAACCTGAGCCTCGCCGTCAAAGGCGCCATCGGCGAAGCGGAAAACACGACCAAGGCGACCGACTGCCGCCTGTTTGTGACCTACACCTTCTAAACCCCAACCGACAGAACTTACGAAAAGGGAAATACCATGGATCATAAAAAACTACTGATGGTTGGCGCGGTTGCGGCGGCCGGCATCCTCTCCGGCTGCAGCACCGCGCACATCAAGAACCCGCTCGTCGCCGCCTATCCGAACATGGAAGTCGGCCAGGCGGAACTGCTGGCGCGCCCAACGGAATACGGCATCACCATCGACGACAAGATCGTTAGCGCAACGGCCAGCGGCAAGCGGTTCCTCGGCCTCCCGCTCAAGGGCGCCAAGCACTACACCCTCAACTCGCGGATCGCGGGATCCTTCAGCCCCACCGACTCGCTCCAGGCCGAAGCCTGCAACGCCATCTTCGACGCCAATCCGGATGCGGAAGGGCTGTTCGTGGTACGCATCGTTACCGAAGCCAAACGGACCATCCTTCCCGGCACCGGAACGTGGGACACCACCGTATATGCGAAGAAGCTGAAAATCACCAGCTACGGCGTCATGGAGGCCGAACGCGCCGACATCCTCAAGGGCATGCGGATCCCCGCCGGCGACACCTCGGCGAATACGATCAACCTCAAAATGGTTGAATAACCAACGCCCCGCCATGCGCTTTGCATCGCGAACCAGGACGGCCCCCGGGCCGTCCTTTTTTCATTTTCCGGTCCGCCCCGGAAGCGGTTTCGCCGAACAAGCACCGCACCGGTCCACATTTTGCGCTCGCGTTTTTTGCCCGGTTTGGAAATTCTTCCCGGCATGAACAATTCCACCAAAAGATTACCCGCCGAATGGGAACCGCAAGACGCCGTACTGCTCACCTGGCCGCACGCCAAAACCGACTGGGCCGGCTGTCTCGAAGCCGCGCAGCAGACGTTTAGCGAAATCGAAGCCGCCATCCGCCGCTTCGAAGCCGTCGTCCTGGTCCGGCCCGATGCCTTCAACCTGCCCTCCAACGATACGTGGAGTCGCGACTTCGGCCCGATCTCCATCGAAGAAAACGGCCAGCCGGTGCTGCTCGACTTCACCTTCAACGGCTGGGGCGGCAAGTTTGCCGCCGCGCTCGACAACGCCATCACCCAGAAACTCTACGCCAACGGCGCCTTCGACCAAACGCGGCTGCGCACCGTCGATTTCGTCCTCGAAGGCGGCAGCATCGAATCCGACGGCGAAGGCACGCTGCTGACGACCGCCGCATGCCTGCTCAACCCCAACCGCAACCCGAACCGCTCCAAACCGGAAATCGAAGCGCTCCTTAAAAAGGAACTCGGCCTCCATACCATCCTCTGGCTCAACCACGGCTATCTCGCCGGCGACGACACCGACTCGCACATCGACACCCTCGCCCGTCTCTGCCCCGACAAAACCATTGCCTATGTCGCCTGCGACGATCCGGCGGACGAACATTACGCCGCGCTCAACGCGATGAAAGCCGAGCTGGAGCAGTTCGAAGGCTACCGCCTGCTGCCCCTCCCCTGGCCCGCCGCGCAATACGACGAAAACGGCGAACGGCTCCCCGCCACCTACGCCAACTACCTCGTCATCAACGGCGCCGTCCTCGTCCCCACCTACAACGATCCCGCCGACGAAGCCGCCCTGGCCGTCATCGCCAACGCCTTCCCCGGTCGCGAAATCATCGGCATCGACTGCCGCACCCTCATCCGCCAGCACGGCTCGCTCCACTGCGTCACCATGCAAATCCCGGCGGGCGTTCTTGGCTGAGCGCGCCGCGGCGAAGCGGCCAAGAAGCCCGACGAAAACCTTTGTTTCTTGGCGTCTTTGCGGGCATATATCAAACCCATTTGGGGAACGGAGTTATGGATAAAATAAAAGCAGGCTTGGTGCAGCAGTCGTGTTCGGGCGACCGCGCAGAGAATATCGAAAAGAGCATGGCGGGGATCCGCCGTTGCGCGGCCCAAGGCGCCGAGTTGGTGGTGTTGCAGGAGCTGCATACCTCGCTCTATTTCTGCGACGTGGAAGATCCGGCCCATTTCGATCTGGCCGAAACCATTCCCGGCCCCTCCACCGAACGCTTCGGCGCGCTCGCCAAGGAACTCGGCATCGTGATCGTGACGTCGCTCTTCGAAAAGCGCGCGCCGGGCCTTTACCACAACACCGCCGTGGTACTGGAAGCCGACGGGTCGATCGCCGGCAAATACCGCAAAATGCACATCCCGGACGATCCGGGCTACTACGAAAAATTTTATTTCACGCCGGGCGATCTCGGCTTTGCGCCGATCGAAACCTCCGTCGGCAAACTCGGCGTGCTGGTTTGCTGGGACCAATGGTACCCGGAAGCCGCGCGGCTGATGGCCATGGCCGGAGCCGATATGCTGATTTATCCCACCGCCATCGGCTGGGATCCCGCCGACGCAAACGACGAGCAGGCGCGGCAGCGCGAAGCGTGGATCACGATTCAGCGGTCGCACGCCGTCGCCAACGGCATTCCGGTGCTCAGCGTCAACCGCGTCGGCACCGAACCCGGCGGCGCGCTCTTTTGGGGATCGAGCTTCGTGGCGGGCTGCCAGGGCGAGTTTCTGGCGCAGGCCGACACCGAATCGGAAACCGAACTGGTTGTGGAGCTCGACCGCAACCGCTCCGAAACCGTCCGCCGCATGTGGCCCTATCTGCGCGACCGCCGGATCGACGCCTATGCCGACCTGACCCGCCGCTTCATCGACTGAGATGAATTCATATCTAACGACGGTCGGGCTGCTCTGCCTCAGCAACGTCTTCATGACCTTTGCGTGGTATGCCCACCTGCGCAACATGCCGACCAAACTTTGGTTGCTGGCCGTGCTGGCCAGCTGGGGGCTGGCGTTTTTCGAATATGTGCTGCAGGTGCCCGCCAACCGCATCGGCCATCAGGTCATGAACGTCGGCCAGCTTAAAATCCTGCAGGAGGTCATCAGCCTGAGCGTCTTCGTCCCGTTTTCCATGCTCTACATGAAGGAAAAGCCGTCGCTGGATTTTCTCTGGGCCGGCCTTTGCATTCTGGGGGCGGTGTTCTTTCTTTTCCGCCGCAAACTACTCGGTCACTGATCCGCCCGTTTCGGCGCGGTGAGCCCCAGCAGTTCCGGCGGGACGGGATCGTCGAAAATCATGCGGCGGTGGCTGAAGGGATGGTCGAACTCCAGATGCATGGCATGCAGCGCCATGCGCCGGAAGCGGTCGCCCTTCTTCCCGTATTTCGGGTCGCCGACGATCGGGTGGCCCAGATCGGCCAGATGGACCCGAATCTGGTTTTTGCGGCCGGTGAGCAGGTCGACGTGCAGGGCGGTGCACTGCCCCGAGCGGGCGGCTTCCCGGTAGCGCGTCTCCGCCTTTTTTCCCGCGGCCGGATCCGTCGTGGCATAGACGAACTGCTCCTTGTTTTCGGCCAAGTAGTTGACGATGCGTCCGCTGGGCCGCTCCAAATGGCCGTGCACGACGGCGTAGTAGGTTTTATCGACGTCGCGCCAGCTGTTTTTCAACTGCTGCTGCACCCGTTCGCTTTTGGCAAAAACGAGCAGGCCGGAGGTGTCGCGATCCAGGCGATGGACCGTATAGGCCCGCAACCGCGAACGGGCGTTCCCCTTGCGCAGATAGGAGGTCAGCAGACGCTCCGCCGTCCGCGGTTCATCGCGATGCGGACTGTTGGTGAGCAGGCCGGGCTCTTTGTGGATCACGATCAGGTCGCGGTCCTCGAACAGGATTTCCACGCCGGAAAGGCGGCGGTGTTTTTTTTGCGGGCGGGCGTCGGGATTCATGGCGCGCACGATTGTCCTTTCTCCCGCGGGAAGCAAGCCGCATATGCAGCAATACCGCCCGGGCTTGACCCGGTTGCGACACCTCTCTATCCTACCCCGCAGCTAACCTTGGAGCTCCCATGAAATCATTGCAGCGTATTTTCGACAACAACCGCAAATGGGCCGAAAAAATCGAACGGGAACAGCCCGGTTTCTTCGAACAGCTTTCCAAACGCCAGAGCCCCGAATATCTCTGGATCGGCTGTGCCGACAGCCGCGTGCCCGCCAACGAGATCATCGATCTCCCCCCCGGCGACGTCTTCGTGCACCGCAACATTGCCAACGTGGTCGTGCACACCGACCTCAACTGCCTCTCGGTCATCCAATATGCCGTCGAGGTGCTGAAGGTCAAACACATCATCGTCTGCGGCCACTACGGCTGCGGCGGCGTTGGCGCGGCCCTGGACGATCACGACCATGGCCTGATCGACAACTGGCTCCGGCACATCCAGGACGTCTACCGCCTCCATCGCGGCGAACTCGATGCCATTGCCGACGCCACCGCCCGGAAGGACCGGCTCTGCGAACTCAACGTGATCGAGCAGGTCGGCAACGTCTGCGCCACCACCATGGTCCGCAACGCCTGGCGCACGGGACAACCGCTGCACGTCCACGGCTGGATCTACCGGCTCGAGGACGGCATCCTGCGCGATCTCGGCGTCACCGCCACCGGAATGGACGGATGACCGTCGATCCCTTCATCCATATTCCCCCGGCGAAAGCCCTGGGAATCCAGCTCAACCGCTTCGAAGAAGGAACCGCGGAGCTCGTCGCCCCCTTCGCCAAAAACGTCAACGACAAGGGGACCGCGTTCGCCGGCAGCATCTGCTCGATGCTCAGCCTTGCTGGCTGGGCCGCCATCACCCTCGCCTTGCGGGAAAAAGGCATTGAAGCCGATGTGTTGATCGTCAAGAGCGAGATCGACTACACCGCCGCCGCCCGCGCCGCCCTCTTTGCCGAAGCAACCGTCCGGCCGGACAAAATCGCGCGCGCCCTCCGCGAGCTCGCCGGGCGCGGCCGCAGCCGCATCGACCTCCACGCCAAGCTCCACTCCGACGGCATCGACTGCGCCGCCATGGCCGCGTCCTACGCGATCATCCACACGGGCTAGTACATTAAACATCCTAAAGATACGGATGGATCGCAGGAAAAGATCCATCACATACGGGAGATGCTGCTCATTTCCGATTTAACAGAAGGCCGCAAGGTTCGCGAAGAATCGGCCTTGCTCTCTTTGCGTCCTTTAGCGAAGCGGGTGGTTGAAAATCATCCGAAAGCTTAAGGTTTCCTGTGTACTAGGCTTACTTGATCACCTTGCGGGTTTGGCGAACGAGGATGTTCCAGAGGTCTTGCTCGTTCTCGGCGGCCAGCAGCGCCTCGCGCGCCTCTTTTTCACGGAAGGTCTGCGACAGGCCGGAGATGAGCTTGAGGTAAAACGCGCTGGTGGCGGTGGGGATGGTCATGAAGAAAAAGACGCGCGTGAGCGTCCGCCCGGGCCCGCCGAAATGGATGCCCTTTTTATGGATGCCCAGCGCCATGGTCAGGCCGCCGCCCTCCACGCCGCGTACGTGCGGGAAGGCCATGCCGCTATCGACCGCGGTGCTGATGATGGCCTCGCGCTGCACGGCCAAGTCGAGCAACTGTCCGGCGTTTTCCACGAAGCCCTGTTCCTGCATGCGGGTGCAGATTTGCCCGAGCACCTCCTCGGGCGTGTCGCCTTCCAACGGCATGACCATCAGCGACTCGGAGGAAAAGCGGGCAATGCCGATCTGCTGTTTTTCACCGTATTTGCGGGAGGCATGCTCGCGGGCGACCACCTCGGAGGGGACGTAGAGGTAGCGCGTGCAGTTGAGACAGCGGTGGATCTCCTCCGCATGGTGGACTTCGTTGATCAGGCTGTTGCTCAGTCCCATGCCGCACCCCGTGCAGTGGCCGTCGACGATCGGCACGACGGCTTCGGGATGCTTCTGGAGGAGCTGGTTGAGATGGGTTTTGATCCGTTGCGGCAGGTCGGCGCCCAGCATGGCGATGTTCTTTTCGAGCGCATCGAGCGGCGCATTGGGCATGGCCACTTTTTTCTGGATGCGGGCGACGGCCAGTTCCTGGAGCTGGATGAGTTGATTGATGAGTTTGCGGTTAGGCATGGTTTACTCCTTGGTTATTTCCTTTGCCCGCTCGATCGCGGAATCGATGGAGGGGCAGAAGTTTGCGGGGCCGACTTCGGCCATAAAGCCGGACTGTTCAAACGTTTTGCGCGGCTGGGCGGCGACCCCGGAAAAGACGAGTTGCGTCTTTTGCTTTCTGCACTGGGCGTGGAGCTGCCGCAGGTTTTGCAAGCCGGTGGCATCGATGGCCGGAACGTTGCGAATGCGCAGGATCAGCACCGGTATGTTTTTGCGCCGGTTCCCGAGCGCGTTCCAGAAGGTGTCGGCCATGCCGAAGAAAAACGGGCCTTCCACTTCGTAGACCTCGATGCCCGGCGGCACCTCGCGCAGCGCAAACGCGTTCGGATCCTCGGCGGAATCGACGTCGCCGCAGACGGCGTCGGTGATGACGCTGACATTCGCGATCTCCGCCATGCGGCGGATGAAGAGCAGCGCCGAAAGCACGATGCCGACTTCGACGGCGACGGTGAGGTCGACCAGCACGGTCAACGCGAAGGTGAGCAACAGGACGAGCCGGTCGCTGCGCGGGCCCTTGAGGATGGCGGCAAAGTTCTGGCGTTCGCTCATGTTCCAGGCCACCACCACGAGGATGCCCGCCAGCACGGCCAGCGGAACCATTTTCGCCAACGGGGCGAACAACAGTAGAATCAGCGCCAGCGTAACGGCGTGGATGATCCCGGCCAGCGGCGTACGCGCGCCGCTCTTGACGTTGGCCGCCGTGCGGGCGATTGCCCCGGTGGCGGGGATGCCGCCGAAAAAGGCGCTTCCGATATTGGCGATGCCCTGCGCGATCAACTCGGTGTTGGGGCGGTGTTTGCCGCCGATCATGCCGTCGGCCACGGTGGCCGAAAGCAGCGACTCGATGGCGGCGAGCAGCGCCACCGTGAAGGCGGCGGGAATCAGGCCGGCGAGGTCGGCGGCCGCAAAGGAAGGAAGCGCCGGCGACGGCAACATGCGCGGCAACTCGCCGAAGCGGCTACCGATCGTCTCGACGTCCAGGTGGAGAAGTGCCGCGGCGGCCGTGGCCGCCAGCATGGCGACCAGCATGGCGGGGATTCGGGGGTTCCACCGCCGCAGCACGGAAATCAACAGCACGGAACCGATGCCCAGCGCCGCGGCCGCGGGCGAACAGGTTCCCATGGAATGGAAATAGTCGATCCATTTGGGAATGAATTCCGAGGGCACGGCCTCCATTCGCAGACCGAGCAGATCCTTGATCTGCGTGGAAAAAATGACCACCGCGATCCCGGCGGTGAAGCCCGTGGTGACCGGAAACGGAATGAAACGGATGAGGCCGCCGAGGCGGCACAGGCCGAAGAGGATCAGCAGTGCGCCCGCCATCAGCATGCACAACACCAGCCCCTCGTAGCCGAACCGGGCCACGATGCCCGCAACAATCACCACGAAGGCCCCGGTCGGCCCGCCGATCTGCACCCGGCTCCCGCCGAGCAGCGAGATCAGAAAACCCGCCACGATCGCGGTGAACAACCCGCGTTCCGGCGGCAACCCGCTGGCGATCGCAAAGGCCATTGCCAGCGGCAGGGCGATGATCCCGACCGTCACCCCCGCCGCGCAGTCGGCGGCGAGTGTTGAACGGTTGTAGGTTTTCAGCAGGGTGAACAGTTTTGGGCGGAACATTTTTTTCTTGGTCGAAGGTCTTGAGGCCGAAGGTCAAAGGGCCAGATTGGCGGCCTTCGACATATCGACCTTCGGCGCTCTCCTATTTAAGAAAATACCTCAGATAAATATAAGCACTGGCCACCACCAAACTGATGAGCATGAAGGGGAAACCGTACTTGGTGAACGAACCGAACGTGATTTTGCAGTTGTTGCGGTTGGCGACCTGCACAATCACGACGTTGGCCGAAGCGCCGACGAGCGTGCCGTTGCCGCCGAAACAGGCGCCGAGCGCGAGCGACCAGAGCAGCGGCTCGGCCACCTGCGCATGGATCAGCGCCTGGTCGTCGAGCCCCATCTGCTGGGCGAAGACCGGAATGATCCCCTTCACCAGCGGAATCATCGCCATCACCAGCGGAATGTTGTCGACGATGGCGGAGGCGATGGCGCTGAACCATAGGATGGTGAGC
>NZ_JBFJYW010000091.1:0-12282 GCF_041622395.1 Pontiella sp.
CCTGGAGCGGGCAACGGGACGGCGAAGACCGGTCCGAGGGCCGCTACAATCCCTATGCCTCGCGCGACCTGGGCCGCTCCGGGTCTTCCTCTGTATGGGATGGACGGCAGGGATACGATGCCTATGGCCGCCCGACGAGCGGGGTGGGGAGCGAAAACCAAGGGACGGTCTATTCGGGCGGCGAGCTCGGTTCAAAGCGCACCTATGGGGCAACTCCCGGCAGCGGGCTCCTGCTCGATTCCCCCTATCCGCAGATCGATTCGCAAGCACCCAAATACGAGCGACGCACCGGCGCGGAAGAGGAAAAGCGGCCCGGAAGCTATACGCCCTACAAAAGCCCCTACCAAACCCGCCGCGAACAGCAGCAGCAAAAGAGCTGGAGCGGGGTCGATTCCACCACGAAGAAACAGGAATATCAAAAGCCCAACACCTTCGAGCAGTGGAAGTCCCGCAACAAGACCTACGATCCTACCGCGGACGATGCCTATATCGACGAGATGATGAAATCGAACCGAAGGTAGAGCCCTACAGCTCTTTGTAGTTGATCACTTTGCCATCGACGAGCATCACTTCGTATTTAACGTCCGTGAGCGTGCGGCTGAAGGATTTCGCCCGTTGGTCCATGCTCGCATGGCTATCCATCGAGGTTTCGCTCATCGGAAGCGGCTCTTCCACGTAGGAATAGTACAGGAGTTCCGCACCATCCTTGTCGACCGTGTAGTCGGGTTCCCCCAGTAGCTTAACCACTTGGTCGCGGGCCATGCCTTCTTTGACATCGCTCAATTTCCAGGGGACGAAGGTGGTTGCGCATCCCGCAAGAAACAGCACCACGGCGGCTAAGATCATGTTCAATGTTTTCATGCGGGCATCCTAGCCACAACACTTGAAAATGTCTATTCCGATTCCGGTTCTTCCGCAGTGGTTTGCGTCTCCTCGGGAGGGGCGACCGGACTTTCCGCTTTCTCGCTGCCTTCCGGCAGCTTGCCGGTTTTCATGATGGAATCGACTTCGGCGAAGTCCAGCACCTCGCGCTCGATGAGCAATTCCGAAAGTGCAACCAGCTTGTCCTGGTTGTCGGTCAGGATCTTCATGCAGGCATCATACGCTTGCGTAAGGATGCGCTGGACTTCCTGGTCGATCTTCTGCGCGGTTTCTTCGCTGTGTTCGTGCGCACCGTTGATGCCTTGTCCGAGGAAGACGGGCTGGTTGCGGCTACCCAGGTTCTGGGGGCCGAGCAGTTTGCTCATGCCGTATTCGCAAACCATTGCGCGGGCGATTGCGGTGGAACGTTCGATGTCGTTGTGGGCCCCCGTCGTCACATCGCCAAAGATCAGTTCTTCCGCGGCCCGACCACCCATGAAGGAGATGAGGTCGGCTTCGATCCGTTTTTGCGACTGGGTGTAGCGGTCCTTTTCAGGCAACTGCATGGTTGCGCCCAGGGCCCGGCCGCGCGGAATGATCGTAACCTTGTGGATCGGCTCGCACTCCGGCGTGCAGTACATGGCAATGGCGTGGCCCGCTTCGTGGTAGGCGGTAAGCTTCTTTTCTTCCGAATCAAGCACGTGGCTGCGGCGCTCGCGGCCCCACATGACCTTGTCGCGGGCTTCTTCCATATCCTCCTGCTCAACGAAGTCTGCCCCGCGGCGGGAGGCCAGCAAGGCCGCCTCGTTCACCAGGTTGGCCAGGTCGGCCCCCGAGAAGCCCGGCGTGCCGCGCGCCGATCTTTTCAAATCGACCTTGTCCGAAAGGCGCACGTTGCGCGAATGGATGTTGAGAATCTGTTCGCGGCCTTCGAGCGTCGGCAGATCGACCACCACTTGGCGATCGAAACGGCCCGGGCGCAGCAGGGCGGGGTCGAGCACGTCGGGCCGGTTGGTGGCCGCAACGATGATGATCCCTTCCTGCGTGTCGAAACCGTCCATCTCGACCAGCAGGGCGTTGAGGGTTTGTTCGCGTTCGTCGTGCCCGCCGCCGATGCCGCTGAAACGGCTGCGCCCGACCGCATCGATCTCGTCGATGAAGATAATGCACGGGGCGTTCTTTTTGCCCTGTTCGAACATGTCGCGCACTCGCGAGGCGCCGATGCCGACGAACATCTCAACGAAGTCGGAGCCGCTGATGGTGAAGAAGGGGACATCGGCTTCGCCGGCGACGGCCTTGGCCAGCAGGGTTTTCCCCGTGCCCGGCGAGCCGGAAAGCAACACGCCCTTGGGCATCTTGCCGCCAAGCTTCTGGAACCGCTTCGGATCCTTCAGGAACTCGACCACTTCCGCCAGCTCCTCCTTGGCTTCGTCAACGCCCGCCACATCCTTGAACGTGATCTTGTTCTTGTCTTGCGTCAGCAGTTTCGCGCGGCTCTTGCCGAAGCTCATTGCGCCGCGCCCGGCATTCTTCATCTGGCGGATGAAGACAAAGTAGATGATGCCGAAGATCAGGATGAACGGCACGATGTTGGCGAGGATCGAAACCAGCATGGTTTTCGGCTGCCGAACCTTGGTCTGCACCCCGTTTTCTTCCAGCAGCTCCAGCAGCTTGTCCGTCAGGATCACTTCCGACCGAAACTGCGTCGTGCCCGATTCGTTGAGCTCGGTGGATTCGCCCTCGACGTAGTAGTTGCCGGCGCCGTCGTGCGAAATGACCGCTTTGGAAACGCGGCCCCCCTTCACCATGTTGATGAAGTCGGTGTACTCGATCTTGTTGGACTTGTTCGTGTCGTCGGAAAACAGGTGGAGGACGGTCAGGAAAACCGCCATCATCAGGAACGAGATCGCCAGCCCGCGCATCGGCATCGGCGGCGGTCCCTTTTTCCCTGGCTTGCTTCCCTTTGCGTCTTTTTGTTGCTTGTCATCAGCCATAACTAAAATCTTTCCTTAAAAAAAACTCCGCGCAAACTACCACCGCCCCGGGGCGATTGCAACGCGTACACACACAAACCTTGGAGTCAGCCGCCGCCGTTTTGTTCAATGCGGACATGCACGGCTTTCCCGTTGCGGCCTTGCACCTCCCAGCCGCGCGCCGTGCGGTAGCCGGGCAACCAGATGATCTCGTGGCGGCAGACCACGACCGGGATGCGCGGGCGCTGCAGCCGCGGCACCTTTTGGTCGGTCAGGATATCCTGCAATTTGCGGCACCCCTCCATGCCGAACGGCTCCATGCGGTCGCCCGGTCGCCAGCCCCGCACCTCGATCGGCGAATCGCCGACCTTGGCGGCATCGAACGACGCCTCCGCCGGAAGAAGGCCGGCCCCGTTACCGTGGTCCTTCCGCCATCCGGTCCCGGATTCGATGGTCAGCCGGACGTGGGGCAGGCCTTCCGGTCCGTCCGGTGCCGGCATTGCTGCCGGCTCCACCTGCTCGAAACGCGGAATGCCGTATTCCACCACCACGCGTTGACGGTTGTTCAGCTCGAAAAAGGTGGTGCCCTGGCCGGCGGCCATCAGCCCCAGAATCTGTTCAACGGCGTCGAAGCCCGCCTCCTCCGCGCCGTTTTCGAAGAGCCATTTGCGGAGCATGCGCCGCCGCAACGCCTTGTTGTCGCACGTGGCGAGCGTCATTCCTTCCAGCTGTTTCTCCAACCATGCGTTTTCTTCCCGCAGGATTTCCATGGTTCGCAGCACCGTTTCGCGGATGTCGGGGTTCAGCGCCTTGGCCAGCATCGGCAGCACCGTGTGGCGCACGCGGTTGCGCTTGAAGCGTTCGTCGCAATTGCTGGCGTCTTCCCGCCACGCGAATCCCTGCGCTTCGAGCCAGCCGAGAATCTCGGCGCGCGGGATTGCCAGCATTGGGCGGATGAGTCGAAGGGGGCCGATTGATTGGGCGTAGGCCATGCCGCCGAGCCCCTCGGCGCCCGCGCCGCGCGCGAGTTTCAGAAAAAAGGTTTCCACCTGATCGTCGGCATGGTGGGCGAGCGCGATGGTCGATGGACCGAAACCGGCGAAAAATTCGTGCCGGGCCTGCCGGGCCGCCATTTCCAGCGATTGCCCCGTGCGTTCGGCCAGTGCCCTGACATCGATCGACTCGACGGAAACGGGGAGGCCCAGGCTGGTGGCCAACTCCCGGACAAATCGCTCATCCGCATCCGATTCCGCACCGCGCAACCGGTGGTTTACGTGCGCAACGGTGCAGGAAATCCCGAGGGCGTGGAATGCCCGCAACAGCGCCACCGAATCCGCGCCTCCGGAAACCCCCATCACGAGATGGGCTTTTTCCGGGAGTAACCCGTGACGATCGAGGGCCGTCCAAATTTTTTCCGGTAATTCCATGTCGGTAGAACATGCAGTAACCCCGTGGAAATGGAAGCCTAAAAGGTCGCCGGCGGGAGGGCATCGCGAAAAAAAACGCCGGATCGAAGTCCGGCGTTTTTTGGTTAACCCATTTTGCGGTCGGGGCTATTCCGCACCGCAGCATTTCTTGTATTTACGGCCGCTGCCGCAGGGGCAGGGGTCGTTGCGGCCGGCTTTGGGGACGGCCTTGCGGATGGGCGTGGGGGCGGGGGCCTGCGGCAAGTCCATGCCGGGCGGCGGGGCGCCCATCGGTTGACCCATGCCCGGAGGCGGGGCGTTTTGGGGTTGCCGTTGCGCCTGCGCCGACGCGGCCGCAAGGGCCGAGGCCTGCGGATGCCGCACCTGCATGCTGGAGAGCGACCGGAAAAAATCCTCGATCGCTTCGATGGAGGTGCCCGAGCGGAACATCGAATTGGCGATTTCCTCGTAGATGCGGTCCATCAGATCCATGAAGAGGTGGTAGGCTTCGCGCTTGTATTCCACCAGCGGGTCGCGCTGGCCATAGGCCTGAAGGCCAACGCTTTCGCGCAGGCTGTCCATGCTGCGCAGGTATTCCTGCCAATGCTCGTCGATCGACTGGATGATCATGTGGCGTTCGAGCCGCGTGAACGAGTCGGCGCTTTCATGGCGGGCCTTGAGATCGTAGGCCTTTTTCACGCGTTCCATCACGCATTCGGCCAGGCTGTCGGCGGTCTTTTCATCGGGGAGGTCGTGCTCGCGCATGCCGAGCGGGAAGGTGGTGTTGACCCAAATGATGAATTCGTGGATGCCCTGTTCCGTCTTCAGGGCCACGGCGTCGGCGGCGTGGGTGGCAATGGCCTGCTCGGCGGAGTGGTAGATCAGGTTGCGCGGCTCTTCGCTGGTCAGGGCCTCGGAGCGGAAGCCGTAGATCTCGCCGCGCTGGGCATTCATCACGTCGTCATACTCAAGCGTGCGCTTGCGCATCATGAAGTTTTGCTGTTCGACCCGGCGCTGGGCGGTTTCAATCGACTTGTTCAGCCAGGGGTGCTCCAGCACTTCGCCCTCTTCGATGCCGAGCTTTTCCATGATGTTCGAAATGCGGTCGGACCCGAACAGGCGCATCAGGTTGTCTTCCAGGGAAACATAGAAGCGGGTAACGCCGGGGTCGCCCTGGCGCGCGGAGCGGCCGCGCAACTGGCGGTCGATGCGGCGCGACTCGTGGCGTTCGGAGGCAATCACGTAGAGGCCGCAGGGACGCTCTTCGAGCAGCTTGCGCAAGGGTTGGCCATCGACCTTCGAATCGAGCGAGAATTCCTTCGACTGCAAATCCTTTTCATCGAGATAGACCACTTCCTTGCCGAGTTTGATGTCGGTGCCGCGGCCCGCCATGTTGGTGGCGATGGTCACCGCGCCGGGCTGGCCCGCGTTGGCGACGATCTCGGCCTCGCGCGCATGGTTCTTGGCGTTGAGCACGTTGTGGACGATGTTTTCGCGGCGCAGCATGCGGCTGAGCACTTCGGAGGTCTCGACCGCCACGGTACCCACCAGCACGGGCTGCTTGCGGGCGTGCGCCGCCTTGATTTCTTCGATCACGGCGCGGAACTTTTCGCGCTGGGTCTTGTAGACTTGGTCGTTGAGGTCGACGCGGCGGACCGGGCGGTTGGTCGGGATGACCATCACGTCGAGGCCGTAGATCTGGTGGAATTCGTCGGCTTCGGTCTCGGCCGTACCCGTCATGCCCGAGAGCTTGTCGTACATGCGGAAATAGTTCTGGATGGTGATGGTCGCGAGCGTCTGCGTTTCGCGCTCGATCGTCACGCCTTCCTTCGCTTCGACCGATTGGTGCAGGCCGTCGCTCCAGCGGCGGCCGACCATCAGGCGTCCGGTGTGTTCGTCGACGATGAGGACCTGGTTGTCCTGCACCACGTAGTCGACATTTTTTTCGTAGACGCAGTAGGCGCGGATCAGCTGGTCGACCGCATGCACGCGCTCGTTGCGCAGGGCGAAGTCTTCCTGGATCGCGCGGCGCTTCTCCATGATTTCTTCCGGGGAGAGCCCGGTGTCGCCGTCGAGCTCGGCCATGGCGGAGACCATGTCGGGCAGGACATACATTTCCGGATCCTCCGGATTCATCTCGGCGCAGCCCTTTTCGGTCAGTCCGGCGTCGTGGCCCTTTTCGTCGATGGTGAAGAAGAGTTCCTGCCGCAACTTGCGCGCCTGTTCCTTGCGCATGTCCGAAAGCATGGCCATCTGCGTTTTTTCGAGCAGCTTGCGGATTTTCACGTCCTCGATCATGTGCATGAGCTGTTTGTTCTTGGGCATGCCCTCGAACACCTGGTACATGCGCAGCGCGGCTTCGTCTTGGTCGCCGGCGTCGAGCAGTTCCTTAGCTTCTTGCAGCAGGCGGGTGCAGAGGTCGCGCTGGCGGCGCACGAGGCGCGCGGCGGCGGGCTGCAGCTCGCTGTACTGCGTGGACGAGTAGGGCGCCGGGCCCGAAATGATCAGCGGCGTGCGCGCTTCGTCGATCAGGATCGAGTCGATTTCGTCGACGATGGCGAAGTTGTGGCCCTTCTGCTGCACCATGTCTTCGGGGCTGTAGGCCATGTTGTCGCGCAGGTAGTCGAAGCCGAATTCGGAGTTGGTGCCGTAGGTGATGTCGCAGAGATATTGCTCGCGGCGCTCGGGCGGCGGCATTTGGTTCTTGAGACACCCGACCGAGAGGCCGAGCCATTTGTAGAGATGCCCCATCCATTCCGAGTCGCGTTGCGAGTGGTAGTCGGAGGTGGTGACCACATGCACGCCCTTGCCGGAAAGCGCATTCAGGTAGACGGGCAGGGTGGCCACGAGGGTCTTGCCTTCCCCGGTCGCCATTTCGGCAATCATGCCCTTGTGCATCGCCATGCCGCCGATGAGCTGCACGTCGAAATGCACCATCTCCCAGGAAATCGGATGGCCGATCACATCGACCTCGCTTCCGCAGAGGCGGCGCGCCGCGTTTTTGACGACCGCAAACGCCTCGAGTTCGATGTCCTCAAGCGTTTCGCCCTGCTGCAGGCGATCCTTGAATTCCTGCGTTTTGGCCTGCAACTGTTCGTCGGTCAGGGCCTTGTATTCTTCGTCGTAAGCGTTGATCTTCTCGACCAGCGGACGCATCTTCTTGAGGTCGCGTTCGTTCTTCGAGCCGAGTATCTTCTTCAAAATCCAATTCATGATGTTTCCTGTGTTTGCAAAAAGAGCATGAAACCTACCCCATTTACCCCCGCCCCACAAGCCGGTATTAGGAAAAGGGCGTTCATGGACGGGGGGTGTTGAAGAATTTCTTTAATGGAATGGATCTTGAAATCGCACGGGGCTCCCACTACCCTTGCGCCCTATGCAATATGAACGATCAGCCCCTATTCCGTTGGTGATTTACGGCGTTCCGTTCCATAACGTTACGTTCGAGGAGGCCGTGGACTGGATTATCGCCCGGGTCAAATCCGGGCGCCCGGCCAATATTGCCACGGCCAACCTTGATTTCGTGACCCGCGCCTGGAGCGATCCGGAGCTGCAACGCATCCTGATCGACGCCGACCTCGTGCTGGCCGATGGATTTCCCATCGTCAAGCTTGCGCCCTTCTTCGGGCCCGCGCTCAAGGACCGGGTGACCGGGTCGGACCTGACGCCCATGCTGGCCGAACGCGCCGCGAAGGAGGGGATGAGCATCTATGGCCTCGGCAGCGCGGCGGGCGTTGCCGAAAAGGCCATGGAGATTCTCAAGGCGCGCCATCCCGATCTGAAAGTGGCGGGGACCTATTCGCCGCCCTATGCGCCCTTGCTGGAGATGGACCACCGCAACATCCTGAAAAAGCTGGAGGTGGCGCGGCCGGATATCCTCTTCGTGGCGCTCGGGGCCCCGAAGCAGGAGAAGTTCATCAGCATGCACGTCCGCGGCTGGAACATCCCCGTGGCGATGGGGGTCGGCGCCTCGCTCGACTTCATCACGGGGGAACAAAAACGCGCGCCGCAGTGGATGCGCAACCAACACCTCGAATGGCTGTGGCGGATTTGTTGCAATCCCCAGCGGCTGTTTGTCCGCTATTGCGCCAACGTCCGTTTCCTGCTTTGCGCCTCCCGGCAAATGTTCCTGATCAACCGCATGGCCGACAAACCCCGCCCGTTCCAAATGTTGGACGAGAACGATCTGTTCGCGCTTGAGGACCAGGGCATCGCGGTCGAGCGGTTCCAGCGACTCGGCAGCGAGACGGCGGCCCGCGAATGGGTGCAACGCATTGCCGATACCGCGATGGGCATGAACGTGCTGGTCGATCTGCATGCGGTTCCCTGGCTCGATAGTTTGGAGTTGGGGGCGTTGCTCGAAACCAATAAAATCTGCCGGTCGTGGGGGAAGCGGTTGATCCTCTACGCGCCGCGTCCGAAGCTGCTGCGGCTGCTGGAGACCTGCCGGCTGACCGACTATTTCGACACCGCGACCCGCCGCGACGAGGTGGAAGCGATTGCGAACAACCTCACCGAGCACCTCGCCGGCGGCACCCTCTATACCGAGGGGGCGCTCACCCTGGAACTCCCGATGGAGCTCACGTCGGCCACGTTGCCCTACTTCGAAAAGGAAGCCGGCTTCATTCACCACGAACTGCGCGCGCAGGGCATCCTGAAAACCGTCGAGGTCGATGCCTCCCGGCTCGATTTCATCGACAGCTCCGGCCTCGGGTACCTGATCTCGCTGAAGAAAACCACGCAGGACGAAGGCGTATCCATGTCGATCGCCAACCTGCCCCCCAAGCCGCGCCGCACCTTCGAGATCGCCCGCGTCGATAAAATGCTTCTACACGCCTGAGGCAAGATTATGTGCCCGGCGGGTGGTTTCGGGCAGGCGGTATTTCGTGACGCACCGCATGACCAGCCTCGGCGCCGTGTCGATGCCGACGCGGTGCCCCGGCGAGATGTAGAGCGGCTTCGTGTTGGTGCGCGTGCGCAGCACCACGCCAATCTGCTCGTTCTTGTCCATCAGCGGAACATAGCTTCCTTTCGTCGACGGCACTTCGGGGTGGGTTCCTGTCAGACGCGACTTGGCGACGCCGATGGCGGGGATGTCGAGCAGCAGGCCCAGGTGGGCGGCGATCCCGAAGCGGCGCGGATGGGCAATGCCCTGGCCGTCGCACAGCAGTAGATCGGGCTGGGCGTTCAGCTTGAGCATGGCCTCCAGTACGGCCGGCACCTCCCGGAAGGAGAGCAGCCCGGGCACGTAGGGAAACGAAACCGGATGATGCGCAACCGCCGTTTCGACGACTTTCAGCGTCTGGAAATCCAGTATGGCGATCGCGGCCCGCGCCACCGTATTGTTCTTCGCAAATCCGACATCGATCCCCGCAACGGTTTTGATTTCGCCGAAAGCGTCCTCCAGCTTCAGTTTGCCCATCAGGGCTTTCTGAATCTGAACCGCTTCCTTCGGGCTGACATCCCAGGCATGCATAATTTTTGAAGAGTGAAACGTGAGACGTGATTACATTTTTTCAAATGCTTTCAAAAAGGCGTCGATGTGTTCTTGGGAGTGGGCCGCGGAGACGAAGGCGACTTCGAAGCCGGATGGCGGGGTATAGAACCCGTGGTCGAGCATGTGGTGGAAATAGGCCGCGTGCGCTTTCTGGTCGCACGCTTTCGAGTCATCGAGATTGTGCACCGCTTGCTTGCGGAAGAAGGGGGTGAACATGCCGCCGCGCTGGGCGCAGTGCAGGTCGAGCCCCTTTTCCGTCGCGATGCGGTTGATGCCGTCGGCCAGGCGTTTGCCGAGGATTTCCATTTTGAGGTAGGGCGATTCGTCGCGCAGCAGTTCGAGCGTCTTCATGCCGGCGGCCACGGCGACCGGGTTGCCGCTCAGGGTGCCGGCCTGGTAGACCGGGCCAAGCGGCGCGAGCGTCGACATGATTTTCGTGTTGCCGCCGATGGCGCCGATCGGCATGCCGCCGCCGATAATCTTGCCGAGGGTGGTAATGTCGGCTTCAACGCCGATGGTGTGCCCGAAGGTGGTCGGCGCCAAGCGGAAGCCGTTGATGACTTCGTCGAAAATCAGCAGGGTGCCGCATTCGGCGGTGGCGGCGCGCAGGCCTTCGAGGAAGCCCGGCTCCGGCTCGACCAAGCCCATGTTGCCGGCGATCGGTTCAACGATCACGGCGGCGATTTCGTCGCCGTTGGCCTTCAGGATTTCCTGCACGGCGGCGAGATTGTTGTAGGGCGCAACGAAAACCTCCTCGGTCGCGGCGGGCGAAACTCCGGCCGAAGACGAGATGCCGCCGGTCAGCAATCCGCTGCCGGAAGCGACGAGCAGGTAGTCGGAGTGACCGTGGTAGCAGCCGTCGAACTTGATGATCTTGCGGCGGCCGGTGTAGCCGCGCGCCAAACGGACGGCGGTCATGACCGCCTCG
Source organism: Pontiella sp. (assembly GCF_041622395.1). NCBI lineage: Bacteria > Pseudomonadati > Kiritimatiellota > Kiritimatiellia > Kiritimatiellales > Pontiellaceae > Pontiella > Pontiella sp. The sequence continues at coordinate 10,666 of NZ_JBFJYW010000091.1, forward strand.
GTACCGGAGCTGACCAGCCGCACCATTTCCATTTCGGGAACCAGCGAGGTGACGAGTTCGGCAAACTCCGTTTCCGCCGCGGTGTTCGCGCCGAAGCTCAGGCCGTTGGCGGCGGCCTTTGAAACGGCTTCGACCACCTCGTCGCGGGCGTGGCCCAAAATCAGTGGACCCCACGAGCCGCAGAAGTCGATCAGTTCGGTGCCGTCCTCGGTCTGGACCTTGGCGCCCTTGCCCGACTTGAAATAAACCGGCGTTCCGCCGACGCCGTTGAATGCCCGAACCGGGCTGTTGACTCCGCCCGGAATCACCTTTTGCGCGCGTTCAAACCATTGTGCTGAGTTCATAAGAGAGTTCCTTTTGTTTAATCCGTGATCCTAGTGGAAATGCCGGTTCCTGCAAGCCGGCTTCGTCCGCCGCTGGTGGTTTCTACGTTGATTTGCGTTCCGATGCGCTCTTTCAGCGCGCCGACGTGCGAGATGACGCCGATGAGTTTGCCGTCCTGTTTCAATTCGGAGAGGGCTTCCAGCGCGGTTTCGAGCGCATCTTCGTCGAGCGTGCCGAAGCCTTCGTCGAGAAAGAGCGAATCGACGCGGATCGTTTTGCTGGCCATATGCGAAAGGCCCAGGGCGAGCGAAAGGCTGACGATGAAGCTCTCGCCGCCGGAAAGGTTTTTTACGGGGCGGATTTCGCCGGCCTGGTAGTTGTCGACCACGTTGAGGTCGAGCGGTTGCTCTTTGTCGCGGACCAGGAGGTAGCGGTCGCTCATTTTGGAGAGTTGCCGGTTGGCGTGCGAGACCATCAGCTCGAAGGTGAGCCCCTGGGCAAAGTTGCGGAATTTCTTCCCGTCGGCCGAGCCGATCAGTTCGTGCAACCGGTTCCAGCGGATGCATTCGAGCCGCTGTTTTTCAATTTCGCCCAGTTTGCTTTGGTGCAGTTCAACCGCCTTTTGGTTTTGTTCCAGGCGGCTCTTGAGGGTTCCGATCCGTTGCAGGTGCTCGTTGCAGGATTCCGCGAGGGCCGCATATTCCGCGGGCGCGGTTTCGGCATGGTTCTGTGCGCGTTCGGTCTGGAGCTGCTTGGACTTTTCGGCTTCGAGCGCGGCGAGGTGCGTATGGCGATGCTTGAGTTCGTCGGCGCGCGCTTCAAGCGCGGATTGCTCGGTTTCGTCGAGCCGGGCGGAGCGGTAGGCCGCCTCGTTTTCGAAGCCGGCGGCGTCGATGGCTGCGGCGAAGGCCGGATGGGCTTCGGCGAGCTCGGTCTCCGTTTCTTTGTTTCGGTTCTCCAAGGCCTGAAGGTGCTGACTAGCGAGCGAGAGAGCCTGCCGTCTGTCGGTCAGTTGCGTTTGCGCCGCCTCGGTTTGCTTGCGCGCGGCATCGAGCGCGGTTTGGGCATCGCGTTCCACGGTGTCGGGATCGCGCTCGCCAAAAAGGGTGGTCCGTTCCCCCTTGAGTTTTTCGATGGCGGCGCCGGATGCCGCCAGCGCTTCCGCCTTTTTGCGGATGCGCGTTGCATGCTGTTCGATCTGTTCCCGCTGGCCGGCAAGGGCCGTTTCCAGGGTCGAGAGGGTTTGCTTCAGGCTGCTGGCTTGCTTATCCGCCGCGACCCATTGGTCGTGGC
>NZ_JBFJYW010000092.1:0-12105 GCF_041622395.1 Pontiella sp.
ACCCGCTTCCTTCAGTCGCTCCAGCCATCTGCCGTGGACTCGGTAGTACTCACACAGAGCCACGGAGACACGAAGCATGACTGAAAACGAAACCAGGTTACTGGAAGCTCCGTGCCTTTGTGGCTACGTGCGAGCTAAATTCCATCCTGTTGCGATGAATGTTCCAACCCCGCTTTCTTCAGTCGCTCCAGCCATCTGCCGCGGACTCGGTAGTACTCACACAGAGCCACGGAGACACGAAGCATGACTGAAACCGAAACCAGGATACTGGAAGCTCCGTGCCTTTGTGGCTTCGTGCGAGCCAAATTCCTTTCCGCGTCGGAGCAGTTCCGCTAAGGTGCGCCGATCATGAATTTTAAGGAAGAACTCAACGAAGAGCAATATGCCGCCGTCACCGCGCCCGACGGGGCCGCGCTGGTCGTCGCCGCCGCCGGAACCGGAAAAACCCGCACCCTGATCTACCGCCTGGCCTACCTCGTCACCGAAAAGCAGGTCCAGCCGTTCGAGGTGCTGCTGCTGACTTTCACCAACAAAGCCGCGCGCGAGATGCTTAGCCGCGCGGAGGAACTGGTGAACCAGCGCTTCAACAGCGGCTATAGCGGAACCTTCCACTCCTTTGCAAACAAGCTACTGCGCTCGCACGCCCACGAACTCAAGGGCCTCAACTTCGGCCGCGACTTCTCCATCCTCGACGCCGACGATGCCAAAAAGCTGATGCGCTCGTGCATCGATGAACTCGGCGTGGAAAAGAAACATTTTCCCAAACCGGAGGTGCTGCTCAGCCTCTTCGGCGTGGTGAGCGGCCGCATGGGCGACTTGACGGCGGCAATCGACGAGCAGTTCGAACACTCGGACGTCGACGCCGACCAGGTGGTCAAGGCGCATAATCTTTACCAAGAACGCAAGCAACTCGCCAACGCGATGGACTTCGACGACTTGCTGATTTTCGCCCACAAGCTGCTGGCCGAAAACGAGCGCGCCCGCTTTTTCTATCAGGAATCCTTCAAGTATGTGCTGGTGGACGAATATCAGGATACCAACGCCATCCAGGCCGCGCTGGTCAATTTGCTGGTGCAGACCCACGGCAACATCATGGTGGTGGGCGACGATTTCCAGAGCATCTATTCCTGGCGCGGCGCCGACTTCCGCAACTTCCTCGACTTCGAAAAATTCTATCCCGGCGCGGCGACCTACAAGCTGCAGATCAACTACCGCAGCACCCCCGAAATCCTGGAGGTGGCCAACGAAGTGATTGCCGGCAACAAGGACCAGTTCCAGAAGGAGCTTCAGGCCGTGCGCGCCAGCGGTGCGATGCCGCATCTGGCCAAGGTGCGCGATGGCTCGGTCCAGGCGCGCTACGTCATCGAAAAGGCGCGCGAGATCAACCGCCGCGGCATCCCGCTTTCCGAAATCTGCGTGCTCTACCGCTCGCATTTCCACGCGATGGAGCTGCAGATGGAGCTGGCGCGCTCGCAGATGAGTTATGTCGTCACCTCGGGCGTTCGCTTCTTCGAGCAGGCGCACGTCAAGGATGTCCTGACCGTTCTGCAGTTGCTGGTGAACCCCTCCAACGGCATTGCCTTTTTCCGTCTGGTTGAAATGCTGCCGAAGGTGGGCGAGAAAACCGCTCAGAAAATCTTCAAGAAGCTGGGCGGCCGCGTCAACCTGCAGCGTCCGGAAATCCACGACGAGTTGATCGCCGCGCTGCCCGCCGCCGCGCGCGAGGACTGGGAAAAGATCAAGCCCGTCTTCCTGGCCTATCGCGAGGAGCATCTGGAGAACGATCCCGGCGAGCTGATCTTCCGCTTCGGCAAGGCCTTCTATAAGGAATACATGGTCGAAAACTTCGACAACCATAAATTCCGCCAGGAAGACCTCGACGGGCTGATCGACTTCACCGTCAAGTTCGACTCCACCGAATCGTTCCTTTCGGAGGTGGCGTTGCTCACCAACCTCGATGCCGATTCCGGCAAGGCGCCGTCGGAAGAGGAGCAGCGCGACTCGCTGCGGCTCTCGACCGTCCATCAGGCCAAGGGGCTGGAGTGGAAAGCCGTCTTTGTGCTCTTCGTCAACGAAGAGATGTTTCCCAGCAAGAAGGCGATCGAGGAAAACGGCGATGCCGAGGAGCGGCGGCTCTTCTATGTGGCCGTCACCCGCGCCGAAGACGAGCTCTTTCTGTGCTCGCCGATGGTGCGCCGCCAGCGCGACGGCGGCATGATCTTCCTGGATCCCTCCCGTTTCCTTGCCGAGATACCGGAGGATCTGCTATCTAATGAGGCTGGTTTTTACTAGCGCCAAATGCCCGTGGACGGAATGTCCAGGGGCGGTGGACGTTCGGCATGCGGCCTTACGTCTTTCGATTGGCAAATAGGGGATGGTTATGGGGTTTCTTTTTTTCGTGATGGTTGCCGGTCTCGTGGTCTTCTTCTGGTTGAAGAGTTCGAAGACGAGCCAGGAGCAGTGGCAGGTGGCGGCCGATCAGCTGAACCTGGCCTACTACGGCGGCGGCTTGGGGTCGGCGGGCACCATTTCCGGTTCGATCGACGGGCACCGCATCACCGTTTCAACGTTCACGAAGCGCAGCGGCAACAACAGCCAGACCTTCACCAAATACCACATCGAGTATCGCCAGCGCCTCAAAACCGATATGAAGATGACCAAGCAGGGGGCGCTGCATAACCTCGGCAAGATTTTCGGATTGCAGGACATCAACGTCGGCAACCCGGCCTTCGACGACCGCGTGCTGTTGCGCGGCAGCAACCCGGAGGCCGTGCGCCGGGTGCTTACGCCCGAGCTGCGCGATGCCGTCAAGTTGGCCATCGTCTCCTACGACGATTGCGTGATCACCAACGAGCACATCTGCGTGAACCGGCGGGGAAGGGATTCCGACGCCGCCGTCGTCGTCGGTACCGTGCGCCGCCTGCTGAAGTTCTGCGAACTGATGAACGCATCGCACAACTACACGCCGAAAAACACGCAGGTGCTCGACCGGCATCCCGCCGCCGTACCGCCGATCCCGAAAGCCAAGGAGCCGCCGAAGATTCCGGTATCCGAGGATCCCCTGCCGGAAATCGAAGCCATCGAGCCCTCGTTCGACCCCTACACGACGCCCCGGCCAATCGTTCCCGATCCGCCGATGATTCCGGTGGACGATGAGCCGGACCCCGTCCCTGCGGTGCCTGTTGCGGAAGACGTGCCGCCGCCGGTTTCAGAGCCGGAACCCGACGTACTGGATTTGAAACAGACCGCCGAAGCGTTGTTCCGCGCCGAGGATTCGGGGAGCGCGTTGCTGGCATCGAAGGTCTTCGACGAAAAATACAAAGGGCGCCGCATCGCGGGTTCGGGAACGGTGAAACGGGTTGGCAAGATCAGCTACGATCCCGTATTCGGCAGCATTCGCGGCATCAAGGTTGCGTTGACGGTCTGCGAGATGGACGGGGCCTACTCCAAGATCAAGGTCAGTGCGGAAACCATCTTTCCGTTGGACGAGTTCGAGAAACTCAAGAGTCTGGAAGACAAACCGTTGCATATCTCCGGCAAGCTGATTGCGCAGGACACGATGATGCGCAAGCTCTTCGTCGTGGATGAGTAGGCAGCCGTTCCGGCTGCGCTATTTGCGGCCGACGGAAAAGTCCACGATCACGGGAAAGTGATCGGAACCAACGTCGCCGCCGACCATCCGGTGATGCACGGCGATTTGCGCCGCGTGCAACGCGTGGTCGAGCGGGATGCGCAGAAACGATCGGTTGGCGGGCCACGTGGGCTGGAAGCCAAACCCCTTCATGCTGTTCTTCAGTCCGCTCTCTTTCACGAGCTGCTTGAAATGCGGCGACCACGGCGAGGTGTTCAGGTCGCCGATCAACAGCACGGGATGTTTTTGTGCGGCAATAAGCGCGGGGAGCGCCTGCAACTGCTCGTTGCGCAACCGCGAATAGGATTTCCCGATGGGCGGCAACGGATGGGTCCCGATGAACGAAACCTCGCCCGACGGCGTGTGGATGGTCGCGACGATGGTGGGAAGGTTCGCTTCGCCGACCGATAGGATTTCGCCCCGCGAGAGAGGGAGCTTGCTGAGCAGCATGATGCCGAAGCAGTCGTCGCGCGCCTGGGCGATCCGGTGCGGATACTGCGCCCGGAGGGTTTCGAATTGCCGTTCCCATTTTGTGGTGACCTCTTCCAGAAGCAATACGTCGGGATCCGCGGCGGAGATGGCTTTGAGCACCTGCTCCGTGTTGCCGTTCAGCGCGTTGATGTTCATCAGCATCGCGCGGGTCGGTTGGCCCAGCGCGGAGGCCGGCTTGCCGAAGTAGAGCGGCAGCACGAAGGCATAGTTGAAGACGGCCAGCAGCACGAGCGCCACGGCGCGTTGGTTCCAGCGCTTCCAGAGCGCGATGCCGATCAGCACCAGGCAGAGCTGCATGTACTGCACCCGGAAGTGCGAAAAGAGATCGAACAGCCAGAACAGCCGCCCGAGGAAACCCAAGACCGTTGCAACCAGCAACCCCATGCCGAAGGCATCGAGCATCCCCCGCAGGCTAAGTTTCACGGAGTGCCTCTACGATGCTTGATCCGGCGAGATGCCCGCTGGCGAAGGCCCATTGCAGATTGAAGCCGCCGCACGGGCCGTCGAGATTCAGTGCCTCGCCCGCCAAATAGAGCCCCGGTTGCAACTTGCTTTCGAGGGTGTCGGGGTTGACGCCTTTGAGGTCGATCCCGCCGCGGGTGACGATCGCCTTGTTGAAGCCTTCCGTTCCCGTTGCCGTAATATGGGCGGCGGTGATTTGCCGCGTCAGCAACTCCTCCGTCTTGCCGCCGGCTTTGCTGGCGGGCAGTTCCGGATCGATGCCGCAGAGCTCGCATAGCGTCTTGGCCAAGGCCGAGGGCAACCAGGGCCGCAGGGCATTGGCGATGCTCTTGTTGCCGCCGTCGCGCTGCCAGGCGCCGAGCTTGGGCGCCAAATTAATCACCAACGGGACGCTTTCTTGGGTTTGCAGTTTTTCGGCGATGGCGCCGGAACTGTTGAGGACCACGGGGCCGCTGATGCCCTGGTGCGTGAACAGCAGGTCGCCGTTGGTTCCGGCTTTCGGAAAACCTTTGAGCCCAACCCGCAGGTTGACGCCGGGAAGCGCGATGCCCGTCAGCTCCTTGACCCAGCGCTCTTGGATGAGCAGAGGGACGTCGGCCGGAATCGGATCGATGATCTTATGTCCGGCCCGCAGCGCCAGGCCGTAGCCACTCGACGAACCGCCCAGCGCGGAATAGCCCTTGCCGCCCGTGGCGAGCAACACCGCCTTGGACGGAACGATTCCCTCCGCGGTTTTCACGCCGCCCTCTTTCGGCAGGGCCGTCACTTCGCTGTTCGTGCGGATTTCCACATGAAACTTGCGGCACTCCTTCAGGAGCACGTCCAGGATCGACGCGGCATTGCCGGTCGTGGGGAACACCTTGTCTTCTTCTTCGCAGGTCTCGACGCCGCGATCGCGGAAAAAGGCGCGGAGAGGCTCCGAACCCATTGCTCGCAAAGCCGGTTGCATGAAGCGGCCGTGCCTTCCGAAGGCTTCCATGAATGCATGGGCCGGCAACGTGTTGCAGAGGTTGCAACGTCCGCCGCCCGTGGCCAGTAGCTTCAGCCCGACCTTCGGCATGCGTTCCAATACCAGCACGCGCAGCCCGCCGCGCGCCGCTGCGATTGCGCCCATCAGACCCGCCGGGCCGGAGCCGATGACGATGAGATCATACATCGATCACGATTCCGCACCATTTGCCGTCGCCGTCGCGCGAGACTTCCTTGCAGCCCAGCTCGATGAAGGTGTTGGCGACCGCGTCGGCTTCGATCTCGCGGATGCCGCTGAGCAGCAGCCGTTTCCGGGCGGCCTTCTTCAGCTCCGGCGCCGCCTCCAGCAAGACCGAGGTCAGGATGTTGGCGCAGACGAGGTCGGCGGGCTTGGAGTTCCAGCCCGGCTCCAGCACGTCGGCCTGGAAAAAGTGGATCTTGCCTTCGACGCCGTTGCGCGCGGCATTGATTTCGCACTGGTCCACGCAAACCGGATCGTAGTCGAAGGCAATCACGTCGGGAATGCCGAGCTTGATGGCGGCGATCGATAGGATGCCGCTGCCCGTCCCGGCATCGATCATGGAGCTGATCCCCAGCGCCTCGTGGGCGGCCTCCAGCGCCTCGAGGCAAAACTTGGTGGTGAAGTGTCCGCCCGTGCCGAAGCTGAGTCCGGGATTGATGATGATGTTGGTCTTTCCATCATCCGGAACCTCCTCCCATTCGGGGACGATGCGCAGGTTGCGGCCCAGCTCGATGGTTTTGAAATGGTGCTGCCAGAACGTGGTCCAATCCTGTTCCTTGTATTCCTTCACCTCCGAGGTCCGGATCCCCATGTCGCCGGGAAGCGCCTTCTGCGAGATCTCCGCTTCGAGCAACGAATCGAAATAGATTTCGATCAGCGACTCCTCGGCCTGCGGCTGCGTGATTTCGATCGGTTCCTTCCCGAGCGCTTCGCGCACCCATTCGCAAACCGCGTCCACTTGTGCCGTGCCGACCAGCAGGTTCAACTGCCCGCCGCTGTTTTTGTTTTCTTCGCTCATTGATCAGTCCTTTAGATGCCGCGCCTGGCGGGGTAATAGAGAAGGGGAGTCTTGCCCGTTGTCCGGGCTCTTTTCAAATCCAAACTTTTTCAGGAAGCCCGGCACATCCGGGCGGTTGCCGCGTTGGTAGTCGGCCCAAAGCGCCGTGGCCACGAATTTTTCTTCGAGCCCCGTTTCGGTCGAAAGGTATTCCATCAGCAGTTTGGCGAGCCGCACCATGTGCAGGTTTCCCGTGGTGTTCGTTCGGGCATAGAGCCAATCCGAAAAGTGCAGGAACGCCGCGAAGGCGGCCCGCCTGCTCCAGATCAGCGGCGCGGTCTCGATGAACTGCCCGTTGTTGACGACGAGATTCCAGTAGCGCGCGAAGCGCTGGATGCGCTGCATCTGCTCGAACGGAATCTGGCCGGTGCTCAGGATTTCGTAGGGCGCGTGCGGACTGTAGACCATGTTCCATTCCGCGGTGTGGCGGGCGATCGGCGCGCCGCGCAGCCGCTTGAGAATGCCGAGTTGGATCTCTTGCGGGTTCAGCGCGAGCAGGCGGTTGAATCCGGCCTCGAAGCTTTGAAGGTCCTCGCCCGGCAACCCGGCGATCAGGTCGGAATGGATGTGCACGCCGGTTTCCGCGCGCAGCCGGCGCATGTTGGTTTCGATCTTCCCGATGTCGAGCGGGCGCTGGATCCGGTGCGCCACCGCTTCGTTGAACGTCTGGATGCCGATCTCGAACTGCAACATGCCCGGCGGGCATTCCTTGACGGCGTCCAGCAGTTCGTCCGGCAGGCGATCGGGAATGACCTCGAAGTGGAGCATCATGCCCGGCTTGTGGCGTTCGCGGAAAAAGGCGAGCACCTTCAGCGCAAAGGGAATATCGATGTTGAAGGTGCGGTCGACGAATTTGAAGCTCCGCGCCCCGCGCTCGAGCAGGCGCCCGAAGGCGGCGAAGAGTTTTTCTTCGGGGAAATAGCGCACGGTGTTGTCGAGCGACGACATGCAGTATTCGCACCGGAACGGGCAACCGCGCGACGCCTCCACATAGATGGCGCGGTGGGCGATGTCCTCGTCCGAATAGAGGTCGTACGGCAGCGCGAGCTTCGCCACGTCCACGGGACCCGCGTGGATGGTTTTACCACGAAGACGCAACGGACTCGAAGGGGCGCCGGGTTCGTTGTTCTTTGCTTTGCGGTTTAAAATCCGGTTGCACAGTTCCGGGAAGGCGGCTTCGCCTTCGCCGCAGATGACGTGGTCGGCGTAGTGGAAGATTTCTTGCTCTTCGGTTTCGTAGGAAATCTCCGGACCCCCGAGAACCAGAATGGTTGCTGGGCGGATGCTTTTAAGCAGCGCCGCAACCTTGGTGGCGAGATCGATGTTCCAGATGTAGCAACCGATCCCGACGATGCGCGGGTTGCGCGCCAGGATTTTTTCGACGGCGATGCGCGGTTGTTCCTGCAGATCGAACTCCAGCAGCGCCGTGCGCTGGGCCAACTCGCCGAGGTTGGCCAGCAGGTAGCGCGCGCCGAATGCGGTGTGGGCATAGCGCGCATTGAAGGCGACCAGCACGACATCGGAAGACCCGGTTTGTGCATGACCGCAAAGACGCGAAGGCGCAACGGGCTCGGTTCTTTGCATCTTAGCGTCTTTGCGGTCATTTTTTGAGGGAACGTTGTTACGCATGGCGCCCCATCATCGAATCGATTTCCGCCAACTGCGCGGCGTTCAGTTCAATCCCGCCGCCGAGACGGCCGATGTTCAGGTTGATCTTGGCCGTGTTTTCGAGCACCTCGATGCGGTCGAAGGCCTGTAGCAGGGAATCGCCCGTGCAGAGCACCCCGTGGTTTTCCATCAGGATGCAGGCGGTGTGCTGCTTGAAACTGCCCGCCACGGAGGCGGCCAGTTCGTTCGTGCCCATCAGCGCATAGGGCGCGTATTCCGGCTCGCCGACGATGGCGTAGGCCTCGGCGATCAGCTTCACGTTGATCGGTTGGCGCGCGGCGACGAAGGTGCTGGCCATCGGCGGGTGGGCGTGGACGATCGCCTTGACGTGCGGATGGCGCTTGTAGATTTCCAGATGCATCGAGGTTTCGATGCTCGGTTTCAGCCGTGGCGTATGGTTGGTTCCATCCATGCCGATTTCGGCGATCTGCTCCGCCGTCATATGGCCTTTGTCGGTTGCCGAGGGCGTGAGCAGGATCCGCTCGTTCGAAACGCGCAGGGAAATGTTGCCGCCGGACGTCGTGGTGAGCCCCTGCCGGTAAAGGCGGTTCATGCAGTCGGCCACGGCCTGTTTTTCTTCTTTCATCGATTTCCTTCCATTAGGCATTTATGACCGCGAAGACGCCGAGAGAAATTAGATGGGTATTAGGCGTCTTCGTATCGTTGCGGCCAATTTAAGCGCCTGTTCTATCGCATCGCGAACGGGAAATGGTATAACGCGGATCTTTCACGAAAGGAACCATTCTATGTTGGAAACCGTACGCTGGATCACCGCCGAAGGAACCGTGCTCGACTGCTTCGAGAAGGGTGTTCCGCTCCTGCCCGGCAAGCTGCGCATCATCGACCAGACCCAACTGCCCAAGGATCTGGTTTATCTCGAACTCGACGACATCGAAGAAATCGTGGCGGCGATCAAGCGCCTCTCCGTCCGCGGCGCGCCCGCCATCGGTTGCGCGGCGGCGCTGGGGCTGGCCGCCTGCGCCCAGCATCTGCCCGATGAGGGCTTTGCCGGCGCGGTCGAGGCCTTGGCCGATAAACTGGCGGCCTCGCGCCCGACGGCGGTCAACCTGTTCTGGGCCCTGGAGCGGACCTGCGCACACTTGCGCAAGTGTGCGCAGGCGCGGAGCGGGGATTTGAAGCTCGAATTGGTGCTGGAGGGCCTGGCCATCCTCGCAGAGGATATCCGGATGTGCCGGGCAATCGGAGCGCATGGCGCGCCGCTGATCGAAGCGGGGATGGGCATCCTGACCCATTGCAACGCCGGGGCGCTGGCGACGGGCGATTTCGGGACGGCGCTGGCGCCGATGTATGCCGCGCACGACGCCGGGCGGCGGTTTACCGTCTATTCCGACGAAACGCGGCCGCTGAACCAAGGCTCGCGGCTGACGGCGTGGGAGCTGCATCGGGCCGGGATCGACGTGGTGACGATCTGCGACAACATGGCGGCGCAGGTGATGAAGGAGGGGAAAATCGATTTGGTGATCGTCGGCTCCGACCGGATTGCGGCCAACGGCGACGCCGCCAACAAGATCGGCACCTACGGACTCGCCGTGCTGGCGAAGCACCACGGCATTCCGTTTTACGTCGCGGCGCCGACTTCGACCATCGACACCGCTTTGGCGACCGGAGCGCGCATTCCCATCGAACACCGCGCGGCGGCCGAGATCGGCGCGGCCGACGGCGTGCGCGTGTACAATCCCGCGTTCGACGTGACGCCGCACGAACTGATTTCCGGCATCGTCACCGAAAACGGGCTGCACCGCCCGCCTTTTAAATTCGTTTGACATCGCGCGGCAACTCTACGAAAACCTTGTGGCTATGAGTTTACCCATTTGTACATACGGAAACCCGGTGCTGCGGCAGAAGGCCGTGGACGTCATGGTGGTCGACGACGATATCCGCGCGCTGGCGAAGGAAATGTTCGAGACCATGTATGCCGAAAACGGCGTCGGCCTCGCCGCCGAGCAGGTTGGCCGCACCGAACGCCTCTTCATTGTCGACATCCCCGCCGACAGCGACGTCGGCGACGACGGCCGGCGCGAAAACCCGTCGGTCGAGATGCCGCTGGTTTGCATCAACCCGAAAATCACGGGCCATACGGCGGACGTTCAGGTCGGTCCCGAGGGCTGCCTGAGCTTTCCGGAAATCTTCGCCAACGTGGAACGGTGGTACGAGGTGGATGCCGAGTACATCGATCTCGACGGCATTCCGCGCACGATCCACGCCAAGGGGCTGCTGGCCCGCGCCATCCAGCACGAGTCCGACCACCTCGACGGCGTCCTGCTGGTCGACCGCATGTCGCACGTCAAAAAGGTCGCCATCGGCGGCAAGCTCAAGCGCCTGGTGAAAGAGACCAAGAAGGCGCTGTAGAGGTTGAAGGGTTGCAAGGGTGAACGCGTTGAAGGGTTGTTCCTTTTAACCCGTTTAACCCTTGAACTTTTCAATCGTTTCGATGCTAATCGAAACAATGATTGCGCTGAATAAAACCATACGGCTGTTTCTCGACAGCATCGGGCGACGGGACGAGTACGAGTTCTATCTCGACAAGTTCCAGTCCGAGCGTTCCGCCTGCTTCGCGCTGCTCTGTCCGGATCTCGGCAGTATCGAAGCCGGGGCCGAAGTGCTGGCGTTCGATCTGCATTTTCTGCTGCGGCTGGAGCTGGTGCCCGCCATTCTGCTGTGCGGGCCGGATGCCGCGAAAATGAAAGAAGCGCTTTCGGTCGAACCCATCTTCGTGTTCCAGCCGATGGATCAAGGATCGGTTCCGCGCTTTATCCAGCAGTCGCGCATGGCCGAAAAGATTCCGGTGCTGCTGGGCGGAACGCATTCGCTGGCGGAGTCGCTGGCGGCGTTGCTGCCCGAGATTGCCAACCGCGTTCATTTCATCCGCGCGGCGGGCGGCCTGAAAAACGAAGCCGGCGAACTGTTGCCCTACATCTATACCCACAAGGCGAACCCGCAACCGCTGGCGCCGCTGGAGTTCGACTATCCCGGGTTGGTCCGGCACCTGTTCGAGGATTTCCCCAGCGTACACGTTTCCATCACCTCGCCGATCAACCTGCTGCAGGAAATCTTTACCGTCAAAGGGGCCGGTACCCTTTTCCGGAAAGGGAGCGAGATCCTATTGTTCCACGGGACGGGGCAGGCCGACCGCGGCCGGTTGCTGAACCTGCTGGAAACCAGCTTCGGCAAAAAACTGGCGAGCGAAGCTTTTCTCGACGACGTGGCGTTCGCCTATATCGAAAAGGACTACCGCGGCGCGGTGCTGCTCGAAGAGCATCCGGCGGGACTCTATCTCTCCAAGTTTGCGGTGGGGCGCGAAGCGCGCGGCGAGGGCCTCGCGCTGGAGCTCTGGCGTGCGGTCTGCGAAAACCACAACGCCTTCTTTTGGCGGTCGAGCATTTCGAACCGCTTCAACTCGTGGTATAGCAAGCAGGCCGATGGCTACCATATCAGCGGCAAGTGGCAGATTTTCTGGCGAGGGGTTTCGATCGATGCCATCTCCGGGATCATCGGTTTCTGCTGCGAACGCACCGAGGATTTTCAATAGGGAAACATTATGCGGGGGCGGAAATACATTCGGAATGCCACCAAGCTCACGCGGTTCCTGAACCATGTGGTGGACGGCATCGTGTTCAACCTCCTCACCTCGGCCGTTGCCTTTGTCGTGCTGCTGGGGATGGTCATGGCCGAACAACATGCGCAGGTCGAGTCGATTCTCGCCAAGGCCAACGGCGTGGGTGCCGGCATTCTCTCGCTGGTGCTCTACATCGGCTACTTCGCCGTCTTCGAAATTTCCTTCGG
>NZ_JBFJYW010000093.1:0-12055 GCF_041622395.1 Pontiella sp.
GCGCAACGAAGAGCGAGGAGGATAGGGTGATGATGAGGGTCTGCGGGATATAGCTCATGAACTCGCCCATGATGTCGGGCCAGAACAGCAGCGGAGAAAAGGCGGCGAGCGTGGTAAGCGTCGAGGTCAAAACCGGCCAGGCCACCTCCGCCGCGCCCTGCCGCGCCGCTTCGTGGCGGGATAGGCCCTCGCAGTGCAGGCGGTAGATATTTTCAACGATCACGATGCCGTTGTCGACCAGCATGCCGACGGCCAAAATCAGCGCAAAGAGCACGACCATGTTCATCGTGATCCCCATCAGCGACATGATCGTGAACGACAGCAGCATCGAGAAGGGAATGGCAAGCCCGACGAACAGACTGTTGCGGCGCCCCATGAAAACCAGCAGCACGACGATCACGAGGAAGAAGCCCGACGCCATGTTGTTTTCCAGTTCGGCGAGCATGTCGCGGATATCCTTCGAGTCGTCCTGCACGACCGTGATCCTGATGCCCTGCGGGAGCCGGTCCTGATTGACGAACCGTTTCACGGTATCGATCAGGCTGACGGAGTTTTCGCCCGCGCGCTTGTAGATCTCGACCGTGACGGCGGTTTCGCCATTGATGCGCGAGATGCTTTCAAGATCCTTGTAGGTGTCGGTGACGGAGGCGATGTCGCGCAGGTAGATCGGGCGGTTTTCGCGCTGCACCACCACCAGGTCGCGGATGTCGGAGGCGAGTACGAATTCGCCGGGGATGCGCACCTGGACCTTGTTGCGGTCCACCTCCAGCATGCCGGCCGACATCGTGACGTTTTCTCTGGAAACCAGCCCGACGACCTCATGGATTGGAATGTTGTAGGCCACGAGGCGGGGCAGGTCGAATTCGATTCGGATTTCGCGTTCGCGCGTGCCGACGATGCGCGCCTCTTTCACCCCGGAAATATTCTCGATCTCATCCTGCAGGAATTCGGCCGTGCTTTTCAGCCGTTCCGTGTCGGGGTCGCCGGAGAGGGCGAAGCGCATGATGGGGATGTCGGTGCTGAAGTTCAGGCCCTCCACGACGGGCTCGTCGAGATCGTCGGGCAGGTCGGGGCGCGCGAGGTCGATCTTGTCCTTCACGCGCTGGATGGCGGTGTCGACATCGACGCCCGCGAGGTATTCGATCGTGAAGACCACCACGCTGTCGGCCGCCATGGCCGTAATGTTCTTCACGCTGCCGAGCTCGTTGAGCTTTTTCTCGATCGGGATGCAGACGAGGTTTTCCATGTCCTCCGGCGCGGTGCCCGGATGGATGATGGTCACGAAGACCTGCGGGATCGTAATGTCGGGCGAGCCTTCGCGCGGCAGGTTCTGGTAGGCCTTGAAGCCCATGATAACCAGCACCGCAATGAACACGAACACCGCCGTCCGGAACTTGATGGCATAATTGGTGATGATCATCGCGCCGAACCCTCTTCGACGATTTCAATCCGCTGGCCGTCGCTCAGCGTGCGGTTGCCTTCGGTAATCACGATTTCGCCTTGCTCCAGTCCCTCGTAGATCAGGGCGCGCTCGCGGGTGATGGCTTCGAGGTGGACCTTGCGGCGGACGGCCTGGCCGTCGACCGCGAGATAGACGATGTGGTCGCCCTTCGAAGGCAAGACGGCGGACATCGGCAACGAGACCATTCGTTCGCAGAGGCCGCGCTGGAATTCGACCTGCGCGATCATGCCGGGGCGCAGGGTGCCATCGGAATTGTCGACCGTGATCTCGGTGCGGAAGGCGTTGTTGCGCCCGTCGGCCTGGGCCGCCACGAAGGTCACCCGGCCTTCAAAGGTGCGGCCCTTGAGCGGCTGGATGGTAAACCGGATCGGCTGGCCGACGTGGATCGAATAGATATCCTTTTCCGGAATCTGCGCCACCACCTTGAGCGTGGCGGTATCGACCACCTGGAAGACCGGGGTGCCGGGCTGGACATATTCGCCCTCCTCGACATAGCGATCGTTCACCGTGCCGGCAATCGGCGATTCGACGCGGCACTGCTCGATATTGATCTCGGCTTCGGTGGCCATGGCCTCGGCGCGGATGGAGGCGGCCTCGATGCTGTCGAACTCGCTGTCGGCCACGGCGCCGGACGCTTGCAGCTGCTTGAAGCGTTCGTGGTTTTTGCGGGCGTCCGTGGCGGCAATGTTGGCCTGTTTCAGGTTGGCCTGCCAGATGCGGTCGTCGATCTGCAGCAGCAGCTGGTCCTTTTCAACCCGGTCGCCGCGGTCGACCTTGATCTGTACGATGCGCCCTGCCTTTTCTGCCGCAAGCGTGGCGTTGACGTTGGCCTCGATGAGGGCCGGGAGGAATACGGTGTCCGGTGTACTGGTCAACTCGACCGTCAGCGTCGAGACGGGGACCGCCGCTTCGGTGTCTGCCGGCAGGGGCTTCTCGGCGGGCTTCAGCATGGCGAGCACCACGATGAGCAACAGCAAGCCTACGGCGAGGACGGCTAAAAGGATTCTTACGGTGTTCTTTTGCAAACTCATTATTCATACTCCTCTAAAAGGATGCCGACGGCGTATTTCAGTTGGGTGGCGGCCACCATGTATTCGTAAAGCGCACGCGAACGCGCGAGGCGGGCATCGCTCAGCTCCACGTTGGCCTGGGTGACCTCTAGGTTGGTGCCCAGCCCGGCATCGAACCGCGACCGCGCGATTTCGAGCGCGCGGGTGGCCAGGTTGACGGTCTCTTCGGTGGCCTCGATCACTTCGGCGGCATCGCGGCCGCGCAACCAGGCGGTCTTGACATCCAGCTCCACATACCGCTCGAGATCGCGATATTCATCCTCCGCGATCGCCAGGTTGAGCTTGCTCTCGGCCACGTTGGCCTTGCGCGATCCGCCGTCGAACAAGTTCCAGGTGGCCTGCACGCCCGTGTTCCAATGGCCCTTCCATCCGGTTTCGCCCAGATAGAACGCGTACGGGTCGGGTTTCGAATAGTCGTAGTTGGCGAACACGCTCAGGGCGGGGTAGTAGTCGCTCTTCTGCTGGGCGATGTCTTCCGCGCGCAGTTCGACCGTGCTTTCCATTTCCAGCAGTTCGGGGCGTTTCGCCAGCCCGAGGAGAATGGCTTGGTCGAGGTTGACCTCGATCGGCCGGTAGGCCAGCGGATCGGTCAGCTCGAAATTTTCGTCATCGATGAAGGTCAGGTTGCGGAAGCCTTCGCGCGCGAGTGCCAGCGCGTTTTCGGCCGCGATCAGGTAGGGCCTTTCATTGGCGAGCGAAACCCGGGCGCTGAGCCAGTCGAACTCCGAAACGGTTCCGGCATCGTGTTTCTTCTGGGTTTCCGCCTCGAAGTCGGCGAGTTGCCCGACCGACTGGGCGCGCGCGGCCACCTGTTCCTTCGCCAGTTGGACTTCGTAGTAGGCCAGCGCAATGTCGCGTACCTGCGTGGCGCGTACCTGGCGCTCCTGGTGGGCGGTCAGTTCGCGGTACGATTTCGACGCGCGGATGGCCGAAAGGGTGCGGCCGCCCGAAAAGATTTCCCAGCTTGCCGCCGCGCCGACGCCCTTGCTCTCGGAGCCGCTGATGTTGTCGGAATCGAAGCTGGTATAGTTGGCGGTGCCCGTCAGTTTCGGCATCGCCTGCGAAATGGCCCGTTTGCGCACGGCGCCCGCAATTTCGCGTTCGCGCGCGGCGTTGGCCACCGAGATCGAACGCTTGAGGCCGATCCGGATGCTTTCGTCGAGCGAGTAGGTGTTGGTGGTCTGCGCCATCGAAAGGGTCGGCAGCAGGAGGGCCGCCACCAGTGCCGCGTTGCGCGCATGTTTCATGATTTTCTGGATCATTTGCATATGTTGGGTGCGTTCGGTGGGCGTAAGCGTCGAGTAGGTTTTACGGATTCCCTGCTTGCGGTTGGCCACCAGCCGGTCCACCAGCTTCTTGCCCTTCGCGGTTAGGGAAATATGGACAACGCGTTGATCCTGGGTTCCGCGTTCGCGTTTGATCATGCCGCTCTTTTCCAGCCGCTGGAGCAGGGCCGATGTCGACGATTTACTGCGATTCAACTCGCTCGCCAGCTGGTTTACGGTCAGCTCGCCCAGTTGGTCGATGTAGTGCAAGGCCCAGAACTGCGGCATTGAAATATCGCCCTTCGCGACCGCTCCCGTATCCTCGCGCATGACCGAAGAAACCAGCTCCGGCAGCGCCTCCGACATAAACTCGATGAATTGTTCCTGTGAAATAGTTTTCATGGCGAATGGTTCGTATCACGAACCATGCCAGAGGCAAAGATCTTTTGTTTTAAATCAAAGAAAAGGCGCTGGGCGGCGGGGAATGCCGTGTAAATTGTCCACTCATGGGGTTCTAATCATTTGGGGATGGACAAGTCTTGGGTCGTTTGTAAACCTATGGGCTTTTGAATTTGGGAGCGATTTATGCCGGCGAAACGGAAGTACAACATCAAAGGAACCAACGATTTTCTCGTGCTTGCTGGAATCTTTTTTTTCCTCTGTCTTTGGGCGATCAAGGATGCGTGGTATCCATCCGACAA
Organism: Pontiella sp.; assembly: GCF_041622395.1. Lineage (NCBI taxonomy): Bacteria > Pseudomonadati > Kiritimatiellota > Kiritimatiellia > Kiritimatiellales > Pontiellaceae > Pontiella > Pontiella sp. The sequence continues at coordinate 4,499 of NZ_JBFJYW010000093.1, forward strand.
GGTCCTGAAAAAGCATCCGCGGGAAGTGGCGGTGGCCTTCGAAGTCGCCGGGGCGGTGGCGAGCGTCAACGTGGCCGTGGGCGACTCCGTCAGTGAAAAGACGTTGCTGGCCTCGCTTCGCCGCGACCATATCGAAGCCGATTTCGAGAAAGCCAAGAACGACTACACCTCCGCCAAGAACCAGCATAGCCGGATGGAACTGGCCTATAAAAACGCCGTCAACAACGGCGCCACCGATGCCGGCGTCGCGGAGCGCAAGGAAAGCGTGGCCCGCACCAAGGCCAGCATGGACGAGGCCTTGGCCCGGGTAACCGAATTGCGCAAAGCCATGGATTTAACCGAGCTGCTGTCCCCGTCGAAGGGCAAGGTGAAGGAAATCATGGTGCAGGCGCATTCGATGGTCGAAGTGGGCGAACCGGCCTTGCTGCTGGATCCGAAGGACCATTTCTACCTGTTCAACAAGAGTCTGTCCATTTTCAGTTTCTTTGCATTCTGGATCTTTCTGGCCATCCATATTCTTGCCCGTTAGGGACCCCGGGGGGGCGGAGAAATCCCGGCCCGGAAGGGTGGACTTTATGCCCGGGCCCGTTATTATCATTGGTTTCCTGAGAGGGGTACGGAGCGATGGATACGGATAAAAAACTAAGTGGAATTTCATGGCAGGACTTCAAGGCACTGCCGCTGACCGAAAAGGGCGCCTATTTTGACGGTACGCCGCCTCACACGCTGATTGCCCAGCAGTTTTCGCGCAAAAAGATCCGGGATCTGTGCGCGTTGGCCACGCGGATCAAGCGCATCAACAAGCGGCGCGAGGGGGCCAACTTCCTGAAGACGTTGCTGTGCGATAAGCGGGCGATGCTCTATTTCGCCCAGCCTTCGTCGCGGACCTATCTCTCGTTCAATGCCGCCTGCCAGATTCTCGGGCTCGACACGATGGACGTGCGCGACAGTTCGACCTCGAGCGAAGTGAAGGGCGAGTCGCCGGAGGATTCGGTCCGGACCTTCAGCTCCTATGCCGACATGATCATCATGCGCCACCCCAAGGGCGGGTTCGCCGAACGCGTGGCTTGGATGATGGCCCACACCAAGCGCGAAATTCCCATCCTCAATGCCGGGTCGGGCGCCGACCAGCATCCGACGCAGGCGCTACTGGACATCTATACGCTTAAACGCAGCTTCGAGAAGATCGGCGGCGTGGACGGCAAGAATATCGTATTCGTCGGGGATCTTGCCCGGGGGCGGACGGTACGCTCGCTGGCCTGGTTGCTGACGCTCTACGATGACGTGACGCTCTATTTCGTTGCGCCGGAGTCCCTCCAGATCGGGCGGGATATCCTCGATCTGCTGGATGCGGCCGGAACCCGCTATGTGGTGACCGACGATTTCGCCGCGGTGATGCCCGATGCGGACGCGATCTACATGACCCGCATCCAGGACGAGTGGGACCTGCGCGGCGAGAGCAGCTCGATCGATACGTCCAGCTTCCGGATCGGCGCGGAACACATGGCCGTGATCAAGGATTCGGCCGTGATCATGCATCCGCTGCCGCGCCGCCAGGAGATCAGCACCGAAATCGACAACGATCCGCACGCCGTCTACTGGCGGCAGATGCGCAACGGCATGTGGATCCGCGCGGCGCTGATCCTGACCACCTTCGGGCGGCAGGACGAAGTAAACCAATATTACGACGACTATAAACCCGAACCATGACGGGAGGCGATCGGGCCGCGGATACGCGGCTCGCGTTGCGCGGTTCACCCGTCACGTTTCACGCATCACAAGGAAGTACTATGGAACATTTGATTTCCCTGAAGAAATGGAGCCCGGAGAAGATCCGGGAGGTGCTGGATCTGGCCAAGGATGTGAAATCCAATCCGGCGAAATACCAGGATGCCATGGCGCGCAAGACGCTGCTGATGATTTTTGAAAAACCCAGCCTGCGCACGCGCCTGTCGTTCGAGGCCGGCATGACCCAGATGGGCGGCCACGCGATTTACTACAACACCAGCACGTCGCCGATGGGCAGCGGCAAGGAGAGCATCAGCGATTCCGTCAAGACCGCATCGCGCTTCGTGGACGTGATCATGGCGCGCCTGTTCAAGCACCAGGACCTGTTGGAGATGGCCGACTATGCCACCGTGCCCGTCATCAACGCGCTGACCGACGACAGCCATCCCTGCCAGATCCTCGCCGACCTCCAGGCGATCGAGGAAAAGAAGGGCAAGCTGGCCGGGCTGAAGCTGGCCTACCTCGGCGACGGCTTCAACAACGTGACGCACTCGCTGATGTTCGGCGGAACCAAGATGGGCATGCATGTGAGCGTCGGTTCTCCCGCAGGCGAAGACTATTCCCCGCGGGCGGATGTCGTGGCCGACTGCACGGCCTATGCCGCCGCATCGGGCGGTTCCGTTTTCGTGACCGACGATCCGGTTAAGGCGATCAAGGATGCCGACGTCGTCTATACCGACTCGTGGATGAGCTACCACATTCCGAAGGATCAGGAAGAGGCGCGGATCGCCAAGTTCATGCCGTACCAGGTGAACCGCGAACTGATGGCGCACGCCAAGCCCGATGCGATCTTCATGAACTGCCTGCCCGCCATCCGCGGCTGCGAACAGACCGCCGAGGTCATCGACGGTCCGCAATCGATCGTGTTCGACGAAGCGGAAAACCGCCTCCACGCCCAGAAAGCGGTGATCCTGACCCTCTGCGGCGCGGCCTAGCGTTTTGTATGCGGATCCTGATCGTCAAAACCAGTTCGCTGGGGGATCTGTTCCATGCGTTGCCGACGGTGCATCTGCTGAAGCAGGCCTATGGCGCGGAGATCGATTGGGTGGTCAATACCGAATATGTCGGCTTGGCGGAATGCTTCACCGATGTCCGGCAAGTGATCCCTTTTCCGCGCCGCAAGCCGCTGGCGAATCTGGGCCCATTCCGCGAAACGCTGCGTGCCGAAACCTACGACCTCGTCGTTGATCTGCAAGGGCTGCTGAAGAGCGCGCTGGTGTGCCGCATGGCGAAGCGAAGCCGGGGGGCGAAGATTCTCGGGCCTTCTTTCCAGCGCGAAGGGGCCCGGCTTTTCTACACGGCCGTCGTGGGCAAAAAAAACAAGAACCGCCATGCCGTAGAGGAAAACCTCGACGTGTTGCGGTTCCTGGAAAAACCGCAGGCGCCGGTTGAATTCCCGATCCGCTTCCCGCAGGTCGATTTTCCGTGCCTGCAAAAGAAGCCCGTGGTGGTTTTTGCGCCCTGTTCGCGCCACGCGGCCAAGAATTGGCCGGCGAAACGGTTCGTTGAACTGGGCGAGCATCTGGAGGTCCAAATCGTCCTCGTGGGGGCGCCGGCCGACGCGGATACCTGCGCGAAAATCGAAAACGCCCTGCCGGAAGGGGCGGCGGTCAACCTCTGCGGGAAGACGTCGTTGCTCGAATTGGGCGGCGTGCTGCAGGCGGCCGATCTCGTCGTGACGGTCGATTCGGGGCCCATGCACATGGCCTCCGCCACGGGCACCCCGTGCCTGGCCATCTTCGGGCCCACCGACCCGCTGCGCGTCGGCCCCTACGGCCCCCAACACCGCGTTTTGCGAAATTCCTCCGTTCAAAACTATTCAAAACAGGATTTGGACAGTATTAAAATGGTCGAAACCATCGAGGTCGTTAAAACCGCAAGGGAAATGCTTAACCATGAAACTTTGGGACTATAACGCGTTCATTTTGGATTTGGACGGAACCCTGATCGATTCGGGGAAATACCACTCGCAGGCATTTGCCGACGCCGTATTTGCGCACAGCGGCTACCGGCTGAAGCCCAACGAGCATCACGAATTTTTCAGCAAGCACAGCACCTGGTTCACTGAAACGCTCAACGAACGCTATGGCCTGGCGCTGGATCCCGAGCAGGTGCTGCGGCACAAGCGCGAACGGGTGCAGGAGATTTTCGTGGCCGAGCTCTTTGCCGGGGCCCGCGAATTCCTCGAATGGTGGCACGGCAAGATGCCGATGGCGCTGGCGACCAATTCGCCGCTCTCCTTCGTCCTGCCCGCGTTGGAAAGCGCCGGCATGCTGAAATATTTCGACTGCATCACCACCGTCAGCGATGTGAAAAAACGCAAGCCCGATCCGGAAATCGTGGAGGTGACCATCCGGAAGCTACAGGTTGCCCCGGAGAAGACGCTCGTGTTCGAAGACCAGTTGATCGGCATCGAAGCCGCTCTTTCCGCCGGGGCCAAGGTGGTTGCCGTGGACAACAACCAGCCCGTCGACTATCCCGTCGATGTTCCCGTCTACACCTGGATCGAACTGCTCGAGTTGTCCCGGCAGACGCCCGATCGGGCATAGTCCCTTATTCGAACACCATGGTCCGGATCACCTTTGGCGGATGCCGCGAAGAGCCGCTTTCGTATCTCTCGAAAAGCGACCGTTCGTAGAAGACGACTTTAACGCCGTGGTATCCATGTTCCTCGATCAGGGCCGCAGTCGATTCAAGGATCTTGTTTTGCTGCTCCGGGGAGAGGACCCCGAAGATCTCGATGCAGGTTCCTTGGTGCCACTGGAAGGATTTCCAATAGGCCCACCCCTTGGTGTAGATCCCCTCGCGTTGCGACATCTCGTCGATTGGGATGTCGTAATTGGCTTCGATGAAATGGACGATTTTCAGGCCTTGTTCGTCGTGCCACTCCACCGGCTTGGTAAATCGCGCACAGCCGGGTGCGCTTGCGAGTCCGATGGCCAGTAGGATTTTGACAATGGAATTCATACGGTTGTCCTCTTCGGGGGGATGGGAGGGGAGCGCGGCCGCCGTGCCGGGGTTAGCGCCTGCGGCGGTGCTTGCCGCGTTGGCGGGGCCGCCCGGTTTTCATGTCGGGTTCGATGCGGCGCTTGCGCTCGCGACGGCGGGGTTGCGGCGACTGGCCGGCGAGAACGAAGTCGATGAAGTTGCGGGCGCTGTCGACCTTGGCCAGTTCCACTTCAACTTCCTGTCCGATGGTGAACATCACCTTGCCGGATTTGGTCTGCGCCTGGGTCATCTCCGCATTGGCGACCAGCCAGTCGGAGGTGATGGAGGCGAAGGTGATCATGCCGCGCTGGAGCGAGTCGGGCAGTTCGACGATCATGCCCTTGCCCTTGATGGCGATGATGAAGCCCTTGAAGGTGGCGGCGAGCGACGCGTTCATGAGTTCGGAATAATATTCGATCCGCTTGGTCTCGATGCTCTTCTTTTCGAGTTCGTCGGCTTTGCGCTCGGTTTCGTTGCAGTGCATGGCGATCTGTTCGATCTGCTGGGTGCCCATGCCGGACTCCTGTCCTTTTTCGACGGCCTTGAGCATGCGGTGCACGAGCAGGTCGGGGTAGCGGCGGATCGGCGAGGTGAAGTGGGTGTAGTCGTCGAACGCCAGCCCGAAGTGGCCAATCTGGGTGGTGGAATATTCGGCGCGCTTGAAGTTGCGCAGGATGGCGAGGTTGGCGGTGTATTCGACCGCCGTGCCGGACGCCAGCCGGATGGCTTGGTTGATCTCCTGCCGCGTCTGCGGCAGGGCGGCGATGCCGAGGGCCTGCAACTCCATGCCCATGGCGGCCCACTGCTCTTCGTCCGGCTCGTCGTGCACGCGGTAGATGGCCGGGTGCCCGGCCTTGAGAAGGATTTCGGCGACGGCGCGGTTGGCCAGCAGCATGCAGTCTTCGATCAGTCCGTAGGCCTGCTTCGATTCCGACCGCGGCATCATCTTCTCGATTTTGCCTTGGTCGTTGAGCTTGATCTCGATTTCGGGCGTGTTGATTTCGACCGATCCGTTGGCGACGCGCAGGGCGCGCACCTTCTGCGTCAGCGGCCAGAGGTTTTCGAGCCGCTGCAGCACGATGCCGGGAATGGCGTGGTCCGGTTTGCCTTCGATAAACCGCTGCACCTGGGTGTAGGTGAGCCGCGCCTTGGAATGGATGACGGAGGGGAAGGTTTCGTAGCCGAGGATTTCGCCCGCATCGCTCAAATGGACTTCGACGGAGTGGGAGAGGTGGTCGTTTTCGGGGTTGAGGCTGCAGACCTTGGTGGTCAGTTCCTTCGGCAGCATCATTACGGCGCGATCGACGAGGTAGATGCTGTTGCCGCGCTGGAACGCCTCCTGGTCGATCAGCGAGCCGGGCGTGACGTAGGTCGAGACGTCGGCGATGTGCACGCCGAGCGACCAGCCGCCGGCCGGGTGCGGTTCGAGCGATACGGCATCGTCGTAGTCCTTGGCGGTTTCGGGGTCGATGGTGAAGGTGACGGCGTCGCGCAGGTCGCGGCGGCCAACCATTTTTTCGGGCGTCACTTCGCCGGAGAGCGCATTGGCTTCGGCCACGACATCGTCCGGGAACTCCTCGCGGATGCCGGCGTCGGCCAGCAAGCTGTCGACATCCACGCCGGGGGCCGACTTTTCGCCGAGATCTTCGAGGATGGAACCCGTCAGCGGTTTGTAGGGGTCGATCCAGTCGTTGAGCTTCACGAGCACCTTGTGGTCGCCCGGAATGTTCTGCGTATCGTCGATCCGGATATCGTGCTTGAAGCCGGGCGCGTCGGGGATGACATACGAATAGAAGTGCGTATGCTTCAGCAGCCCGACGGTGGTGGTGGTTTTGCGTTCGAGCACCTTGGTCACCCGGCCTTCCGCCCGCAGGTCGGTCTGGCTGCGCCGTACCCGTTGCCGTTCGGCATATTCCGAATGGAAAATCTCGATCGCCACCTTATCGTCGGGCAGGGCGACGCCGCAGTTGCGTTCGGAAAGATAGATTTCCGATTCGCCCGCGGTGTCGGGGATGAAGATGGCGCCGCCATTGGCCATCATCTTGATCGTGCCGACCACTTCGTTCACGGCCTCCGGCAGGCTCCAGCGGTTTTTGCGCAGGCGGGTGATCTTGCCGGCGGACTCGAGCGCATAGAGGTCGTGGCGGAAGTCGGCCCGTTGGCCTTTGGAGACGACGTTGAGGGCCCGGGCCAGCTCGTGCTGTTTCATGGGTCGATAGCCGGGGGAGGAGATAAATTGAAGGATTTGGGTATCGAAGCTCATGGCGGGTTCCTTTATGGTGTAGCGCAAATCATTATAGGGTTTGTATGAAAGTCATATTTGTAAGCAGTGAAACCGTACCATTTGCATCGACAGGCGGTCTAGGAGATGTTTTGGCCTCTTTGCCCAAGGCCTTGGCGAAGCAGGACGTCGAAACCATCCGCATGCTCCCGCTCTATCAGGACATCGACCGCGAAAAATACCGATTGGAAAAGTGCGACGTGGAGCTGCACGTTCCGCTGGGGCACGCCTGGTACCGCGGCACCGTCTGGAAGCAGGAGTACGAGCGGGTGACCACCTACTTCATCCAAAGCCACGAGTTTTTCGACCGCCCCGGCATCTACGGCGCGCACGACCACGGCTATGCCGACAATTTCGAACGCTTCCTCTTTTTCCAAAAGGCGGTCGTTCGACTGATCGACGAGTGGGCGATGAAACCCGATATCGTTCATTGCAACGACTGGCAGTCGGGGCTGGTGCCGATGTTGCTCCACTACGGCATCGACGGCCACTTCCGCAAC